>CAJPLH010000018.1 GCA_905371275.1 Prevotellaceae bacterium | reverse complement strand
GAAAAGTCGCGTTAAATGGAAGGGTGTGATTTGAAAAGTTCTCTTAAAAGACTTTCAGCTTGGAGATAGGGAAATGAATTCTTCTTTTAGTTGAGGAAGATGGTAAGGTAGGGTGGTGTGATTAGAGGTGAGGTGTTGTTTGAATATGGGGACGCTCCACTGAACGGACGTTATTATTTCATCGGTTTATGTACATTCCATCAATTTGCAAGGGTATAAAAACATCCGCAACGCTTAATAGAGCACTGCGGATGAGTTCTTTATATAGTTCTAGCAAGCTTTGAGAGCTTGTTAGTTTGTTGATAAATAAGGAATAATGAGTTGATTGTCCTTATTCTTCAAGTTTGCGATAGCGAATGCGTTTAGGTTCTTCTGTGCCCAGACGTTTTGCTTTATGCACTTCGTAGTCTGAATATGAGCCTTCAAAGAAGAATACATTGCCTTCACCTTCAAAGGCTAGAATGTGAGTACAAATACGATCGAGGAACCAACGGTCGTGACTGATTACTACTGCACAACCTGCAAACGCTTCCAAACCTTCTTCTAATGCACGGAGTGTGTTCACGTCAATATCGTTGGTTGGCTCGTCGAGCAGTAAAACGTTACCTTCTTGTTTGAGCGCGAGTGCAAGGTGTAAGCGATTGCGTTCACCACCTGAAAGGACGCCACATTTCTTTTCTTGGTCTGCTCCAGAGAAATTAAAGCGTGAAAGATAGGCGCGTGCGTTGATGTCGCGTCCTCCCATTCGCATCAATTCATTACCTTGCGACACCACTTCATATACACTCTTGTTAGGATCGATATCCTTGTGCTGCTGATCAACATAGCTGAGTTTTACCGTTTCACCAACTTCGAATGAACCGTTGTCTGCTTGTTCCAATCCCATAATCAAACGGAAGAGGGTAGTCTTACCAGCTCCGTTGGGGCCAATGACACCGATAATTCCGTTGGGGGGCAGGGCGAAGTTTAAGTCACCAAAGAGTGTCTTTTCTCCATAAGCCTTTGCCACGTGTTGAGCTTCGATGACTTTGTTGCCAAGACGAGGACCATTGGGGATATAAATTTCCAGATGTTGTTCTTTTTCGCGTTGATCTTCATTGAGTAGCTTATCGTATGAATTCAAACGAGCTTTACCTTTGGCTTGACGTGCTTTGGGAGCCATTCTCACCCATTCCAATTCGCGTTCAAGGGTCTTGCGACGCTTGGAGGCCACTTTTTCCTCCATTTCCATACGTTTAGATTTCTGTTCGAGCCAAGAAGTGTAGTTGCCTTTCCAAGGAATACCTTCACCGCGGTCGAGTTCGAGAATCCAGCCTGCTACATCATCCAAGAAATAACGGTCGTGCGTCACAGCAATTACCGTACCTTCGTATTGGTTCAAATGCTGTTCTAACCAGTCAATAGACTCAGCATCCAAGTGGTTGGTAGGTTCGTCAAGAAGCAATACGTCTGGTTTTTGAAGCAATAGTCTGCAAAGGGCAACGCGACGACGTTCACCTCCAGAGAGGAACTCACATTTTTGGTCGGCAGGGGGACAGTGCAAAGCTGCCATAGCACGATCCAAACGACTATCAAGGTTCCAAGCGTCAGTAGCATCAATGATATCTTGCAATTCACCTTGACGCGCAAAGAGTTCGTTCATTTTGTCTGCATCCTCATAGTATTCAGGAAGAGCAAATTTCTGATTGATTTCTTCGTATTCCGTCAAAGCGTCAACAACATGCTGCACACCTTCTTGTACTACTTCTCTCACAGTTTTAGCATCGTCGAGGTGTGGTTCTTGAGGAAGGTAACCAACTGAGTAACCAGGTGAGAAAACAACTTCACCTTGGTAATCATTGTCAAGTCCAGCGATGATTTTCATCAGCGTGGACTTACCAGCTCCGTTTAGACCAATAATACCAATCTTTGCTCCGTAAAAGAAGCTCAGATAAATGTTTTTGAGAATCGTTTTGTTGGTCTGTTTGATGGTTTTTGTGAGACCAACCATCGAGAAGATAATCTTTTTATCGTCTACAGTTGCCATTCTATTTAAGTTTTAATGATTTGACTTTATCGGTTTGTCGAACTTCTATCAAGAGAATAGAGTTCGATTTTTCTTTGAATTCGTAATCTGTTGAAATCTTGTTTGTTGTCCTCTACTATATGAAGTATAATAGTAATCATCCTTTTGTGAAAGTCTGGATGGTTTGAAGAACAGAGCTATAATACCTCTGCAAATATACAAAAAAAAGATGGAGTTGCAGTTCATTTTCTCAGAGTATTGATGGGAATAACTGTTTAGAACATTGGCAGGTACGCCTCATCGCGCAAATAAATTACAGATATAGTACAGAAATGATACTAATTACTTGGCAGTTTCTTTGTTTCTAATTAAATTTGCGGTAAAATTTCAATCGCAACAATGGATATTTATAAGATTAAAAGAGGACTCGACCTCAGACTGACTGGCGAAGCCCAGCATTCGGTAGTAGAGGCTAAGCCCTCGTCGGAGTATGCGTTGCGTCCACTAGACTTTTTAGGTGTAACCCCTAAAGTTCTTGTGAAAGAAGGAGTTGCAGTGCTCGCTGGAACTCCCTTGTTTGTGGATAAAGCAACGGAGAAAGTTAAGTTTGTGGCCCCTGTGAGTGGGATCGTGACCAATGTTGAGCGCGGCGAACGTCGTAAGTTGCTTAGCATTCGCATTCAGCCTGATACAGTGCAAGCTGCAAAAACTTTTGAGATTCCCACTGCTGGTCAGAGAAATGCAGAGAATATGACTGCCCTCTTGCTCGAAACAGGGTTATTCGGTTATCTCCGCCAGCGTCCTTATGATGTGGTTCCTTCGCCAGAAGTTGCACCACGTGATATTTTTGTGAGTGCTTTTTCAACAATGCCTTTGGCTGCCGACTTCTCTTTTGTCGTATCTGGTCAAGAAGAAGACTTTAAGTCTGGTATTACTGCTTTGGCACACATTGCTAAAGTACACGTTGGTGTGAACCCCGAACAACTAAATACGAAACTTTTGCCAATTGAAGCTGAAAACGTAGAAGTGGCTTGTTTCAAGGGCTTAAATCCAGCTGGAAACGTAGGCGTACATATTAACAAAATAGCTCCAGTCAATAAAGGCGAAGTAGTTTGGACGCTTGCTCCTGAAATTGTGGTTGTTTTGGGGCGTCTGTTGCGTACAGGTCAGGTTGATTTCACTCGCACCATAGCTGTTGCTGGTAGTGAGGTTACAACCCCTCGATATGTGAAAGCCAAAGTTGGTGCTAAGCTTTCTGATGTGTTGGCAAACAATCTTAAACCCGCTGAGCACAGTGTGCGTATCATCAACGGCAATCCTTTTGTTGGTGAAAAAGCTACAACTGAAGATTTCTTGGCCGCACATTCCACAGAAATTACGGTTATTCCTGAAGGTGATGACGTTAATGAAGTGTTGGGTTGGATTTGCCCACGTCTGAATCAATTCTCTGTAAACCGTAGCTACTTTTCTTGGTTGCTCGGTAAGAAAGAATACAATCTTGATAGCCGAATCAAGGGTGGCGCGCGCCATATGATTATGTCTGGTGAATATGAAAGTGTGTTCCCCATGGACATTTATCCCTCTTATTTGGTGAAAGCTATCATCACAGGCGACATCGATCAGCAAGAAGCTTTGGGCATCTATGAAGTTGCACCAGAAGACTTTGCACCAGCTGAGTTTGTTTGTTCCTCTAAACTAGAACTCCAACGCATCGTTCGCGAAGGTCTTGAGATTCTTCGTAAAGAGAATGCTTAGTATCTACTATATCTATGATTAAAAAGTTTTTCGATGCCATTCGTCCTCACTTCGAACCAGGGGGTAAACTCCAATCGCTTCGTAGTGTTTACGACGGAATGGAAACCTTTGCGTTGGTGCCTAACGCAACTTCAAAGAGTGGTGTGAGTGTGCACGATTCCATCGACTCTAAGCGTATAATGAGTTTTGTCGTTATCGCACTCATTCCTGCAATGTTGATGGGTATGTTCAACATTGGTTACCAAAACTACACTCACGCAAATGTAGAGGCTTCCTTCTTTACGATGTTCCTCTATGGTTTTGCAGTGATGATTCCTAAAATCGTAGTGAGTTACGCAGTGGGTCTTGGAATTGAGTTTGTGGTAGCACAATGGAAGAACGAGGAAATCCAAGAAGGTTACCTTGTTTCTGGTATGCTCATTCCTTTAGTTGTTCCTGTTGGCACACCACTTTGGATGCTTGCAGTAGCTGTCGCTTTCTCTGTGATTTTTGCAAAAGAAATTTTCGGAGGCACAGGAATGAACATCTTCAACCCCGCGCTTGTTGCTCGTGCATTTCTCTTTTTCGCGTGGCCAACTAAGATGAGTGGTGATGCCGTATGGGTAAGCACAGAGAAATTTATGGGACTCGGTAATCAACTTGCTGATGGATTTACCGCAGCAACACCGCTTGGCCAAGCTGGTGCAGGTCATCCCATAACTTCAACCTTTAGCGATATGCTCACAGGGTTTATGCCTGGTTCTATTGGTGAGACTTCTTTCATCGCCATTATGATTGGTGCAGCCATCCTTTTATGGACACGCATCGCTTCTTGGCGCATCATGTTGAGTGTCTTTGCAGGTGGTGCAATTGTGGCAGCTTTGTTTAATGCTTTCGGAGCTGCAGACAATGCCGTTGCGCACTTGGGCGTTGCACAACATTTGTGCTTAGGTGGTTTTGCCTTTGGTGCTGTCTTTATGGCAACAGACCCCGTAACTAGTGCTCGCACAGAAACTGGTAAATATATCTATGGTTTTATTATCGGTGCACTCGCCATTACCATCCGCGTTTTGAACCCTGGTTATCCTGAAGGGATGATGCTTGCAATTCTCTTTATGAATATGTTTGCTCCTCTCATTGACTACTTTGTAGTTCAACGCAATATTAATAAGCGTCTCGCACGTGTGAAAAAGTAATTCCCCACATCACAATTATGAAATTCAATACAAATAGCAACGTCTATACTGTCGTTTATGCGTCTGTGATGGTGATAATTGCAGCTTTCTTGTTGGCTTTCGTAGCTTCTGTGCTAAAAGACAAACAAGATGCGAATGTTGCAAATGACAAACGCGGACAGATTCTTTCGTCGCTCAACATCCGTAATGTAGAAGATGTGACAGGCGAATACCAAAAAGTGATTCTTAATGACCTTGTTTTGGATGTAAACGGCAAGGTTTTGCAAGAAAAGGGTGGTTTCGATGTTGAAAGCAAAGACATCACCGCTAAGGATCCAGCTAGTAAAAAGCTTCCTCTTTATGTAGCCAAGGTGAACAATGACACCATCTATGTAGTTCCCCTCTATGGTCGTGGACTTTGGGGCGGTATCTCTGGTTATCTTGCGCTGAAGAAAGATTTCGACACTGTTTATGGTGCTTATTTCACTCACGAAAGTGAAACAGCTGGTCTTGGTGCTCGCATTGTTGAAGAAGAATTCCAAGATAAGTTTAAGAATAAGAAGGCGTTCGCTGATAGCACATTCCAAAAAGTTGCACTTTCTCTCAGCAAGAAGGTAGAAGACAAGGAACACCAAGTAGATGCTATCACTGGAGCAACACTTACCAGCAATGGTGTGAGTAAGATGTTCCTATCTAGCTTGCAACCTTATCAGAAGTATTTTAGTGCAAATCACAAATAAACAGAGGACATAACGATATGAGTCTTTTTTCAAAGCACAATCAAGAGGTTCTCAAAGCTCCTCTCAATTTAGACAACCCAGTTGTGGCACAGGTATTGGGCATTTGCTCGTCCTTGGCTGTGACTTCACAATTAGAACCTGCCATCGTGATGGGATTGTCTGTAACTGTAATTACGGCTTTCTCTAATGTAACGATTTCGCTAATCCGCAACACCATTCCTTCGCGCATTCGTATCATTGTGCAACTTGTGGTAGTGGCTGCTTTGGTTACTGTCGTAAGTCAGATTTTGAAAGCTTTTGCTTATGATGTAAGCGTACAACTTTCTGTGTATGTCGGACTGATTATTACCAACTGTATCTTGATGGGACGTCTAGAAGCCTTCGCTATGATGAATGGGCCTTGGCCTTCTTTCCTCGATGGTATTGGTAATGGTCTTGGCTATGCATGGATTCTCGTTGTTGTAGGTTTGATTCGCGAGTTGCTGGGTTCAGCATCTATCTTGGGGCATAAGATTGCTTTCCTCGATCAATGCGCTTTCTTCCACAATGGTATGATGACAATGCCTGCTATGGCACTTATCATCTGTGGTTGCGTCGTTTGGGCACATCGTTCCATCAACGATCGCAAGAAGTCTAAATAAGATAATGTGTAATTCCATCCAAAATTAGTATACAATGGAACATTTATTGAGTCTATTCGTCCGCTCCATCTTTGTGGACAATATGATTTTTGCGTTCTTCCTAGGTATGTGCTCTTATCTGGCCGTATCTAAGAACGTCAAAACAGCTTTGGGACTTGGAGTTGCCGTTACTTTCGTGCTTCTCGTCACAGTTCCTGTTGACTATCTCCTACAAGTTTATGTCCTCAATCCCGATGCTTTGGTAGAGGGAGTGGATTTGAGCTTCCTTTCTTTCATTCTTTTCATCGCAGTTATTGCAGGTATCACTCAGTTGGTTGAGATGGCAGTAGAGCGTTTCTCCCCTTCGCTTTATTCTGCTTTAGGTATTTTCTTGCCACTTATCGCTGTGAACTGCGCCATCATGGGAGCTTCTCTCTTCATGCAACAGCGCATTCTTATGGATCCTGCGACTTCTACACAAGCCATTTCTAGCGTTTGGGACGCTGTGGCTTATGCACTCGGTTCTGGAATCGGTTGGCTTTTGGCCATCACAGGTCTTGCTGCTATTCGCGAAAAGATGGCCTACACAAATGTACCCAAACCTCTCCAAGGACTTGGCATCACTTTTATCACTGTAGGCTTGATGGCTATGGCCTTCATGTGTTTCTCTGGTCTTAAAATCTAACAGCTCATTACGAAATAACAATGGATACGAAATTTATTCTGATTAGTATTGCCGTCTTCTTCGTGGTGATCCTCGTGTTGGTGGCCATTCTGCTTGTTGCAAAACGTTTTCTTTCTCCTTCGGGCAAAGTGAAAGTGACGATCAACGGCAAGAAAACAATTGAAGTAGAGCAAGGCAGTAGCGTGCTTACTACACTTTCTGAAAACGGAATCTACCTTTCTTCTGCTTGCGGTGGTAAAGGTTCTTGCGGACAATGCCGCTGTCAAATTCCTGAAGGTGGTGGAGAAATTCTGGATTCAGAAAAGCCCCACTTCTCTCGCAAGGAAATCAAAGACAATTGGCGTTTGGGTTGTCAAGCCAAGGTGAAAGGTGATATGGGCGTGAAAGTTCCAGAAAGCGTTATGGGCGTGAAGGAATGGGAATGCACGGTAATTGGCAACCGCAATGTGGCTACCTTTATCAAAGAATTCAAGGTGCAACTTCCTCCCGGTGAGCACATGGACTTTGAGCCAGGCTCGTACGCACAAATCAAAATCCCTGCCTTTTCAATTGACTATGACAAGGATTTTGACAAGAGTCTTATTGGCGACCTTTATCTTCCTGCTTGGGAAAAGTTTGGTTTGTTGGGTCTGAAATGTGTGAACGAAGAAGCAACCGTTCGTGCTTACTCAATGGCCAACTATCCCGATGAAGGTGATATCATAACCCTTACAGTTCGTATTGCCACCCCACCTTTTAAACCCAAAGAACAAGGCCCTGGCTTTATGGATGTGAATCCTGGTATCGCTTCTTCCTATATCTTTGGGCTAAAGCCTGGAGACAAAGTGACGATGAGTGGACCTTACGGAGATTTCCACCCACATTACAACTCTAAGCGCGAAATGATTTGGGTCGGCGGTGGTGCTGGTATGGCTCCACTTCGTGCACAAATCATGCACCTTCTCAAGACTAAGAATGTGCGTGACCGCGAAATGCACTATTTCTATGGTGCACGTGCCATCGACGAAGTGTTCTTCTTAGAAGACTTTTTGCAACTCGAGCGTGATTTCCCCAACTTCCACTTCCATCTTGCACTAGACCGTCCCGATCCAAAGGCTGATAGTCTTGGAATAAAGTACACTCCAGGTTTCATTGCTCCTGTGATGGGTGACACTTATCTCAAGGCACATGAGGCTCCAGAGGATATCGAATACTATCTTTGCGGACCTCCCATGATGTCAAAGACTGTGCTAGATCTCCTTAATAGCCTAGGAGTGGAGCGCGATATGATTTCCTTCGACGACTTCGGTGGATAATCACATTCTCTTTACTTTAATCGCTCCCTCTCTGGCTTTCCAGAGAGGGAGTTCTCATTTATAAATCTCCCATGAAAAAGCTCTTTTCTTTCTTAGTCGGCTGCGCCTTTTCTATATTCGGCCTGCAAGCAGCCACTGTAAACATTCAACACATTCATCCGCTTCATTGGTGGGTGGGAATGTCCGACCCCGAGTTGCAAATTATGCTTCACGGTGATAACATTTCTCAGTATGAACCAGTGCTTCGTGCTCAAGGTGTAAAACTTCTCCGCACCGAGCGCGCTACCAATCCCAACTATCTCTTTCTCTATGTAGACACGCGTTCGGCTCAACCTCAAACTTTCCAAATTCTTTTAAAGGAAGGGACAAAGGTTCGCAAGACGTTACCCTATAAGCTTGAGACTCGACAAACGCTAAAGCGTAGTGCATTCAACGCATCTGACGTTTTATATTTGCTAATGCCCGATCGTTTTGCTTCTGGTAATAGCAAACTTAATAATGTACCTGGGCTGAAAGAACCAAAGGTAGATTTAAGCAATCCTGATGGTCGTCATGGCGGTGATATCGCAGGGTTACGTAGTAAGTTGCCTTATCTACAGGATTTAGGGGTAACGGCAGTTTGGCCTACGCCAATGCTTATTAATGATATGCCAAGCCATACTTATCACGGATACGCAATTACTGACTATTACCAAATAGACCCCCGCATGGGAAGCAACGAAGAGTTCAAAGCACTCGTGGCTGACTGTCACCGACATGGGATAAAGTTCATCATGGATTGGGTGTTCAATCATTGCGGAAGCGAGAATTTCATTTTCCGTGACCGACCTTCTGATGACTGGTTCAATTATAATAGCCAATATACTCAAACAAATTATCGACTTGCCACGCTAACAGACACTCATGCTTCTCAACACGAGCGCAAACTAGCGCAAGACGGTTGGTTCGTCAAGAACATGCCCGACCTAAATCAACAGAATCCAGCAGTCAAAACTTACTTGATTCAGGCATCGATATGGTGGACTGAGTACGCAGATATCGATGGAATACGCCAAGATACTTATCCGTACGCTGATTTTCAGGCCATGTCAGAGTGGAACCAACGTATGGAAAAGGAGTATCCAGGCTTCAATATCGTTGGGGAAACGTGGATTAACAACAGCGTTAGTGTAAGTTATTGGCAAAAAGACAGTAAATTAGCTGCACCGCGCAACACACAACTTAAAACGGTGATGGACTTTCCACTGATGTATGCCCTCGAACAGGCTGTTGATGAGGAAACCGATGATTGGGACAAAGGATTAGCCCGAGTTTATAACTGCTTGTCGCAAGATATTGTGTACGCAGCCCCAATGCATCTCCTCACGTTTTTAGACAACCATGACACTGATCGCTTCGCTTCTTCCCCAGATAAAGCAAAGAATCTGCGACGCTACCAACAAGCACTCACACTATTGCTCACGCTCCGAGGCATTCCTCAACTATATTACGGAGATGAAATTGGTATGGCTGCTAACCGCGAAAAAGGTGATGGTGTTTTGCGCGCAAATTTCCCTGGAGGATTTAATGACGGTCAAGCAAATGCCTTTACAACAGAAGGACGTGACAGCCTACAAAATGCTTATTTTGATTTCGCTCGTCGATTACTCCAATGGCGCAAAGGAAATACGGCTATTTCCGAAGGGAAACTTACACAGTTTACAGTGAAGAATGGCGTCTATGTTTACGCAAGAACTTCGAATAATCGCCACATCGTTGTGTTGGTCAACGGTAAAAATGAGGAGAGAAAGGTTGAACTTGAACATTATGCGGAAGTCTTTCCAGCCAAAACCGCTTACGATGTCTTTGCTCAAAAACAAGTTACTTGGGACAATGGACTTACCCTTGAACCTAAAGGAGTTATGATTCTCGACTTCTCTCGATAACCATATAACGAGCTGCGCTATAACGGTCTAATAACCAGTTTGGGCTAATACAAATGCGCTAGTTATAATTGATGGAAATGTCTTTGCAGCTTCCTTCACAGTGGTAAACTTGCTAGTTTCTTATCATTCAGCAAAACAACCGCTATCATTGAGTTTTACCTCATTGATAGCGGTTGTTGTTGGGGAGAATTGCAAATGTTTTGGCTAGATAAGTTCCTAAAGTAGCCTTATCTTATTTGCAAGAGCTTGACTTCCGTCTATTGCTCTAGATTAGTTTTGAGTTTCCTCGTTAGAGCCAAGTTCTTCTTTCAACAATTCGAGAAGCAAGTGCATAGCGGTTGATGTAGCCGAAGCCAAGTTCTTGTCACGACCATTGTCTTCTTCAAGCATAATAGTCTTAACGTTAGTGGAAGAAGCCACAGCAATCCAGATGGTACCCACCAATACAGAGTTTTTGCCAGTGTCGTGACCTCCAGGGCCAGCAAAACCCGTAACGGAAACTGAATAATCGGTATCAAAAGTCTTGCGTGCGCCTTGTGCCATCTGAATAGCAACTTCTTCGCAGACTGGAGTTTTCTCTTCGATGACTTGTGCGTCAACGCCCAAGATGTTAATCTTCACTTCGTTGGCATAAGCAATTACGCCACCTTTGAAGTATTGAGAAGAACCAGGCACGGCGGTGATAACGCTAGCGATTCGACCAGAGGTGCAGCTCTCAGCTACAGAGAGGGTTTGGTGATTGCGCCAGAGGATTTCGTTGATTTCCTTGCTGACAACTTTCAAATCTAAGTCCATAAGATATGAGATGTGGGTATGGATGAATGAATAAGTTAGAATACAGTGCGAGAGAATGCAGGTTTATCGAGAGAGCAGAACTCGCCATCAAGATAACGATAATGACCACTCATAGCAATCATTGCTGCATTGTCAGTAGTATAAGAGAATTTGGGGATATAAATCTTCCAGATTCCCTTTTCCTCCATGTCCTGAAAGGCTTTGCGTAGTGCGCTATTCGCACTTACGCCACCGGCAAGAGCCACGTGCTTGATACCAGTGTCCTTGGCAGCTTGCTTTAGCTTCTTCATCAAGATGTCAATGATGGTGGCTTCAAGTGATGCTGCCAAATCATTTTTATGCTCTTCGATGAAGTTAGGATTTTCCGCTACTTTATCACGGAGGAAATATAGGAAAGAGGTTTTGAGTCCAGAAAAACTATAATCATAGCCTGGGAGATTCGGTTTCGCAAATGTGAAAGCTTTGGGATTTCCTTGGCGTGCCATTCTGTCAATAATCGGACCACCAGGATAGCCAAGTCCCATAACTTTAGAGCATTTATCAATAGCCTCACCAGCTGCGTCGTCAATAGTTTGACCTAGTACCTCAAAATCATTGTGAGCATTCACTTTCACAATTTGCGAATTTCCTCCACTCACGAGAAGACATAGGAAAGGGTAGGGAGGAACATCCTTTTGCTCGTCTGGAGTGAGGATGAAATGAGCCAATATATGTCCATGCAGGTGGTTAACGTCAATGAGAGGAATTCCCAAACTAGCCGCCAAACCTTTGGCAAAACTAACTCCAACGAGCAAACTCCCCATCAGGCCAGGCCCCAGGGTAACAGCGATGGCAGAAAGTTCAGATTTATCTACTCCAGCTTGCTTGAGCGCAGCATCAACCACGGGAACAATGTTTTGTTGGTGAGCGCGACTAGCTAATTCAGGTACAACACCACCATACATTTCATGCACAGCTTGTGAAGCAGTTACGTTGCTAAGCAACACTCCATCGCGCATCACTGCAGCGGAAGTGTCGTCGCAACTAGATTCTATAGCGAGAAGTGTGATAGGCATAAGAATAAAAATAAAAAAGTGGGCATTAGTAGGTGAGAATCTCCAAACCTGTTTCTGTAACAAGGAAGGTGTGTTCCCATTGTGCAGAAGGTAATTCGTCTTCTGTCACAACTGTCCATCCGTCTTCTTCGTCAATGAAGACATCACGTGCGCCCATGTTTATCATTGGTTCGATGGTAAACACCATACCAGGCACAAGAAGCATACCGCGGTGGTGAGTGTCGTAGTGGTCTACGATTGGGTCTTCGTGAAATTCCAATCCCACTCCATGACCAGCCAATTCGCGAACCACAGTATAACCTTTTGATTTTGCGTATTTTTCGATGGCACGACCAATATCGCCTACAAAGCCCCAAGGGCGTGCTGCTTCTGCACCAATTTCTAGGCAACGTTTAGTTTCTTCGACTAAGCGTTTCGCTTTTGCATCAACATTGCCAATCATAAACATACGAGAGGCGTCTGCATAATATCCATCTTTTATCGTGGTAACATCGACATTGATAATATCCCCATCCCACAAAAGTTCTTCGTAAGAGGGAATGCCATGGCACACCACCTCGTTGATGCTGGTACAACAACTTTTGGGAAAGCCTTCATAGCCTAGACAAGCAGCAATTGCACCATGATCTGCAATATATTCAGCCACAAGTCTGTCTATTTCTGCAGTAGACATATCCTCCTTGATTGATTTAGCAACAAGGTCGAGCGCACCTGTGTTGATGACGCCAGCACGGCGAATGCCTTCTATCTGTTCGGGTGTCTTGATGAGTTGTCGAGAAGGAACAACAAACCCCTTCTCTTGATATTCTAAAACTTTGAGGTCTAACTCTGTTGGTTGAGAACCTTCAGGGACAAACCACGTTTTGTTCTTTGCTTTTGGCATAGCTTTATAGCTTCTAGAGAGGAATGCAGTGCATTCGGCAAAAATGGAAAGCATTCTTGGTTGGAATGTGCTGTGCTCTCTATTTTGTTACTGCGAAATTACGAAAAAAATGTGGTTGCATCGTCCTTTTCTCTAAATTACTTCTCTTGATGCGTCACTTTTTTGCGCATTGCCTCTCAACCTGTGCGACAATATAACCCCCAATCGGTCATTAGACCGTAAAAGTGCTACTGGTAATGAAAAAGATTACTTACTGTCATCTTTCATTTTCTTGTTGGCATCTTGTTTCTCGTTAGTTCTCGCCGTAGCCCGCTACGCCTTCGAACTAACGAGAAACAATCTGCTCAACAATCTAATGAAATCTGTTCAGTATCTAATGATCGATTTGGGATAAAAATCCCGACAGACTTTGCCTATGGTGCAAAGCTGTCGGGTTCTATAAATAAGGAGTAATCAGCCAAGAAAAGAGAGTTTATTCTTGTCTTTTGTTTTTACTTCACGTCTTCCATCCGCTTTACCTCAATTTCTACCACTTGAGTGGGAGCTTGTTCGCGGTTGCGACGTTCTGTTTCTTCCACAACGCGCATTGCTAATTGGGCAAATGCTTGTCCTGTTATGGTGTTAGTATTGAGGGCAACGGGTTCTCCGCTATCTCCTCCGTCACAGATGCTCTGCACGATGGGTATTTGTGCCAAAACGGGCGTTTCAAGTTCTTCTGCTAAGCGTGTAGCACCTTCTTTTCCAAATATGTAGTATTTGTTTTCGGGTAATTCAGCAGGAGTAAACCAGGCCATATTCTCCACCAAGCCTAAGATGGGCACATTCACCTTCTCGTTCCGATACATATCAATACCTTTACGCGCATCTGCCAATGCCACTTGTTGTGGAGTCGACACAATGACCGCACCGGTGATAGCTAAAGTCTGTAGAAGCGTTAGATGGATGTCGCTTGTGCCTGGAGGAGTGTCTAAAATCAGATAATCCAATTCGCCCCAGTCTGCGTCAGCAATGAGTTGCTTTAGCGTGTTTGAAGCCATCGAACCTCTCCAAAGAGTTGCTGTTTCGGCGTTGACAAAGAAACCCACTGAAAGGAGTTTTACACCATATTTGAGCGCGGGGATAAGGAGCTGTCGCCCTTCAACCATATGCGCATAAATGGGTTCGTTTTCCAAACTAAACATTTTAGGCATGGAAGGGCCAAACACGTCGGCATCGAGCAGCCCAACATTGTAGCCTTGAGCCGCCAAAGCGACAGCTAAGTTTGCGGAAACAGTACTTTTGCCCACGCCTCCTTTACCAGAACTTACAGCTATGATATTTTTCACTAGAGGTAGGAGCTTTCCTACTTCAGGACGTTCTGCCAAGCGATATTTAGGAGTTATCGTAACTTCTACGTCGGGGCTAATCTCTCGATGAATGGTGGCTTCAATAGATTTGAAAAGACTCTTCATAAAAGGATCAGGGTTCTTATCAAATACAATTGAGAAGCTCACTTTCATCCCATCAATACGAGGATCATCGTCAAGCATTCCTGCCTCGATGAGGTCTTTGCCATTGCCTGGATAGCGCACTTGCGCGAGAGCGTCGGTGATGAGTTTAGGATAGAGTGTCATTGTTAGTTGTTGTGTCGGAGTTTTCTTTATAGCGTATAGTCTACCACCACGCGGCTTTCGGTCACCTTACCTGCATATTCCACAATTTTCAGATGTTCAGGGTGATTGGCGTAGCGTTTCAAAGCTTCTGCGTCAGCAACAACCACTGTGAGAACACCGTGAAAAGAGGCTGGCGTAGCCATTTCATCAATGCCGTATTCCAAACTTTGGATTTCAGGCACAACACCCACAAGAGCTTCTAGGTGACTTTTCATCCATTGAGCGTGTTCAAGTGAAGATTTTCCTTCTGCGCCGTCTTTGTAGCGCCACATTACGACGTGTTTGAGCATAATATTCTATTGTTTATAATAATCAGTGAGATAAAAAACTGTCGCAGAGCCTTTGGATTTAGCTTATTTCTTATTCTTTGACGGAAAGGATAGACCTAAAATAGAGTAGTAGGCACTGTCGGAACAGTATGTGCTATTTACTTGTTGTGAGTCCCGAACGCTTGCTGCGATTGTACGAACGATAGTCATCCAATTCTATTTCAATTTCGGGCTCCACTAGGCTACCTTCTTGAGGCAGTCGAAATTTCAAGTATTTAATGTTCAGACCACGGTCAATCCATTGCTGTTCGTAATAAGTACGAATGCCAAGGATTTCCTTCACCTCTGCATCTTCTTCGGCCGATAGTGTGTGGTACAAATCATCTGTTTGGAAAAGCACCGGCAGTTGATTGGCCTCTACCATTGCGGAAGTGTAGGTGTAGAGAAAGTTTGAGTCTGTCTTGAGATGAACAAGCCCGTTGTCTTGTAGTAAATGTCGATAGCGGTGCAAGAAATAGGTCGAAGTCAAGCGCTTGGTTGCTTTTCTCATTTGAGGGTCTGAGAAGGTCAGCCAAATCTCTGCCACTTCATTGGGAGCAAAGAATTTCTCAATAAATTCAATGTGAGTGCGCAAAAATCCAACGTTGGTCAGTCCTTCTTCTTTGGCTTCCGTTGCTCCTGTGTACATACGTGCCCCTTTGATGTCTACTCCGATAAAATTTTTATCGGGAAACATTCTGCCAAGTCCGACACAGTATTCTCCTCGACCGCAGCCAAGTTCGAGAACGATGGGATTGTTGTTTTTGAAAAACTCTGTATGCCATCTTCCGCGCAATGGGTGATAGGGTGTATCGGGAGTTTGGAAAGGAGATTCAACGACGTGTGCATAGGTCGCCATCTCCGCAAATTTTGCCAATTTGTTCTTACTCATTATCTAGAATCTTCTTTACGTCTGTATTGACTTGTTCAAGTTTTTGTTTGCAGAGCGCGAGGAGTTCTTGCGCGCGGGAAAGCCGAGGTGTCAATTGCTCAATAGGCAAGTTGCCTCCTTCTATGGCTGTGACAATGCTTTCCAATTCGGAAAGGGCTTCCTCGTAGGAGGGCACGTTCTTTTTAGGCATATATAATAGTGAGTAGGGACTTAATGTTGATTTTCTGATGTTTCGGTCACAGAACTCCACACCTCGCCGTCAGCTGTGACTGTGCGAATTGGGGTTCCAGGCAACAACTCATGGACTTTCACCACCTTTCCATCAGCCGTGTAGGTGATAGAATAGCCCATCGCTAAGGTACGCTGCGGATCTGCCCAATGCAATGTTTTGGCAAATAGTGACAACTTATGTTGGTTTCGCTCCAAAACTTGTGTTGTCGTGCTGTGTAGTCTTGTGGCTAAGGCTTGCAATGAGTGGTTTTGTGTAAACAGTTGTTCTTGCACGCCTTGCGCTATGCGTTGTGACAAACGATGGTGTACAACCTGTTGACGATTCACAAAGTTTACTGCTGCTGAAGAGTAGCGATGCGCCAATCGTTCATAGTGCATTTTCCGTGAAGTCAATAGCTCTTCTGCGGCTTGGGACAAACGTTCTTCTAATCGGTTGAGCCCCGCGTGAACGTCTTGCATCGTTTCTATGAGAAAAGCTGCAACCGCAGTAGGGGTTTTGCAGCGTGTATGTGCCACAAAGTCTATGACAGTGTCGTCGCGCTCGTGTCCGATACCTGTGATAATCGGAAGCGGAAATTGTGCGACATTGGCTGCCAATTCGTAATCTTCAAATCCATCAAGGTCACTCGTTGCTCCGCCCCCACGAATGATGACAACAACATCCCACGAACTAAATTCAGTAGCAATCGTGTCAAGGGCGGCTATCACACTTTCTGCCACCTTAGTCCCTTGCATTGTTGCAGAGAAAAGTTGAGTCTGAAATCCATAACCAGATTCTTCAAGTTGATGCATAAAATCGCCATATCCGGCAGCACCTTCAGCGCTAATCACCGCAATGCGTTGCACGAGCGAGGGTAGTACGAGTTCTTGATTGAGCGTAAGCACACCATCTTCCTCAAGTTGTTTAAGAATGTGTTGGCGCTTTTTGTGTTGCTCTCCAAGTGTGTAGGTCGCGTCAATGTCGTGAATGGTGAGTGAATAGCCATACACCTCGTGAAATTGTACTGAAACTCCTGCCAGTATTTTCAGTCCTGTGGCCAAAGATCGGCCGGTTTGTCGCTGAAAATCACATTTGACTTGTTGCCAGACGTTGCGCCATACATTGGCTCTTGCTTTAGCGGTGAAAACTCCCGAACGTTCTTCTTCCTTTTCAACCAACTCCATATAGCAATGCCCATTGGTAGCTTCTCTACAATCAGAAATTTCAGCCACCACCCAAAGAGTGTCAGTGAAATGCAAGGAGAGAACATTTTGCACAATGCGATTGAGTTCGGATAACTTCAAAGGTGACATTGGAAAAATAAAAGGAACGGAGGATTATCAAAAGAAAAGAAGCAGAAACTACAATCCTTCGTTTGAGTGTAGTTCCCGCTCCTTATAGCTTATGGCTTATAAAGCAGCACCTTGCACTGAAACTTCAGGATTGTCCTTGCAAATCTTAGAAATCATACCTTGCAAAGCTTTACCAGGGCCACATTCTGTGAAGACAGTAGCTTTCGCAGCAACCATATTGTTCACTTCTTTTGTCCAAAGCACAGAAGAGGTCAGTTGTGCAATAAGGTTTGTTTTGATTTCCTCGGGGCAAGTGTGTGCCAAACCGTCAACGTTTTGATAAACGGGGCATTTAGGCGTAGCAAAGGTTGTGGCAGCAATAGCTTGTTCCAATTCTTCTTTGGCGGCTTGCATCACAGGAGAGTGGAAAGCACCACCAACGGGAAGTACAAGGGCACGCTTTGCACCAGCTTCTTTCAACTTGGTGCAAGCAAGTTCAATGGCTTCACGTTCACCAGAAATCACTAACTGACCAGGGCAGTTATAGTTAGCAGGTACAACCACTAGACCGGTTTCTTGTGAAACAGCAGCACAGATTTCCTCAATCACTGCGTCTTCTAGGCCAATCACGGCAGCCATAGTGCCAGGACGAGCTTCACAAGCGGCTTGCATAGCCAAAGCACGCTTAGAAACCAAGCGCAATCCGTCTTCAAAAGTAAGTGCGCCAGCTGCGGTAAGTGCAGAAAGTTCTCCGAGTGAATGTCCAGCCACCATATCAGGACGGAATTGGTCGCCCAAGCAAAGCGCAGTAATCACACTGTGCAAGAAGACCGCGGGCTGAGTAACTTTCGTTTGTTTGAGTTCTTCTTCTGTGCCTGCAAACATAATTTCGGTGATATTGAAACCCAAAATCTCGTTTGCTTTGTCGAAGTATTCCTTTGCTACAGGATGGTTCTCGTAGAGATCTTTACCCATACCTACAAATTGTGCACCCTGTCCAGGAAAAACGTATGCATTCATTGTCTTGCTGTTTTAATTTAATGTTGTTTGCTATATGCGGCTCTACAACTATGTTAGAGTAGTAGCCGATTTTCGAGAGCAAATATACTAATTATTTCGCTAATATCGCAGTTCTAAATGTATATTTGCCTTCTCACCCTTCGATTTATGCCTTGGAAATCTACTTTATTGCTTCTTCTTTTGCATTTGAGCGTTTTACCAGTAGGCACTTTGCCATCATAAAAGAAGAAATGTCTTAGATGTTACTCTTGAACTCCATCCCATCTTGATTTTTATCTTATATTAACTCGAAACCTTGGATTTCGTGTTAAAACGGTGAGCAATTTCTGACCAGATTGTGGTGCATTCTAGAAAAAACTATCCGTTGTTTTCCTCTGTACTCCCAGACCTTTTCTTGATTATCTCCGACCTTTCTCAGATTTTGTCGGATTTTTTCCTGATTTCGTCGGACGTTTTCAAAATTCCGAGGGAAGAAAAATAAATTCCGTGGGACATAATCCGAAAAAAGTCCCTTAAAAT
>CAJPLH010000017.1 GCA_905371275.1 Prevotellaceae bacterium | reverse complement strand
ATCAACCTCGACAAGGAAAGCGAACCCGACATCTACGCTGCTATCAAGCGCAACGCTCTCCTCGAAAACGTCATCGTTGACGCTAACGGCAAGATTGACTTCGCTGATAAGACTGCGACTGAAAACACTCGCGTAACTTATCCTATCGATCACATCAAGAACATCGTACGCCCTGTTTCTGCTGCTCCTGCTGCTAAGAACGTCATCTTCCTTTCTGCTGACGCATTCGGTGTATTGCCTCCCGTTTCTATCCTCGACGCCAACCAAACTCAGTACTACTTCCTCTCTGGCTTCACTGCTAAACTCGCAGGTACAGAGCGCGGTATCACTGAGCCTACTCCCACTTTCTCTGCATGCTTCGGTCAAGCGTTCCTCGAACTCCACCCCACTAAGTATGCTCAAGAGCTCGTGAAGAAAATGGAAGCTAACGGTTCTAAGGCTTATCTCGTGAACACTGGTTGGAACGGTACTGGCAAGCGTATCTCTATCAAGGACACTCGCGGTATCATCGACGGCATCCTCTCTGGTGCTATCCTCTCTGCTCCTACCAAGAAGCTCCCCATCTTCAACTTCGAAATTCCTACTCAACTCGAAGGCGTTGCTACTGAAATCCTCGATCCTCGCGACACTTACGCTGAAGCTTCTCAATGGGAAGAAAAGGCTAAGGATCTCGCAGCTCGCTTCGTGAAGAACTTCGCTAAGTACACCACCAACGAAGCTGGTAAGGCTCTCGTTGCTGCTGGTCCCCAACTCTAATCGCTTAGATTAGTCTTTCAAATCTTTACAGAGTGTGTCAAATTCGTTTGGCGCACTCTGTTTCTTTTTACGCCGTTTCTTTTTGCATCGTTTTTTTGCATTGTGTCTTTCTGCATAGTGTTTCCCGATTTTCTCCTGCTTTTCTCTTTGTCAATTCCCCTATTTGTTGTTGCTCTTTTACATTGCCCTCTATTACTATATGGGTCGAAATAAGGGCAAAGAGTGAAAAATCCGCCAAAATCTGCACTATTTTCTTTTGATACGCATTGTTTTGCTTTCTAAGGTGAGCAAAATACCATAAAAATAGACTTCCAAAGAGGATAAACCCAAAGAGAGTTTATCATTCGTCCCTTCTCCGAAATTGCTCCTTCTCCCAAAACGTACAAATCCACACACATACGCGTCTTACGCACGCGCGTGCGCGCCTTCCAACAGCGATGTTGATTTTTTGCTGTCACAAGTGTCACACTCTCCTCCATTTCTCCTCCCTTTTTCTTACCTCCCTTCGCACTTTCTTCCCTTCATTTCTTCCGTTCAGACATAGACCCACAAACGACACGTTGTTTTCTATAAAACGATACGTTGTTTTTCATCAAACGACACGTCGTTTTTCCTCAAACCTCACGTCTTTCTCCCTTTTATTGGAACCCAAATCGCGCATATCTTTAAAAGAATGTTATAAAGATGTCGCAAATCATTGTTCCATAGTGTTTTACAATAATCTCTGTGACACTTGTGACAGCAAAAACATAAAAACTCCTGGAATGCGCGCGCGTGTGCGTACGCGAGAACGCACGTTTAAGATTAGTTTGTAGCTCTATTTTTGTCCTCTTTTTCTTCACCACTTTTCAATTTCCTTGAGTGTTAAAACTTAGTCATTCTCTCTTCTCTTTTCTTATAAGTTGCTATCTTTGCGTAGTACGCTCAAACCATCACGAAATGATAACCGAACTACGATTACAAAATTGGAAAAGTTTTGCAGATGCAAAAGTTTTTATAGACCCACTCACCATTGTCATTGGCACCAATGCGAGTGGTAAGTCTAATATATTTGATGCGCTCAAATTTTTGCGTGCACTCTCTACACCGCGTTATGTGACAGAAGTGCTCAATGAGTTGCGTGGTGGGGTTAGCGGTGCCATTAGACGCGGTGAAACTTTCTGCAAATTGTCTATTGTAGTTAGTGATGAAGTTGAGGATGGAACAGAGTGGTGTTATGAAGTTGGTTTGTCTTATGACGAAAAGCAAAATGTTTACATCTCTGCTGAAAAACTTTCGGAACAAGGCACAGACACCGCTGAGTCGGTTGTCCTTTTTGAACGTGTAGCGCTCGCTGAACCCTTATCATCTGAAGTGCTGGTTTCGTATTATGCCCCAGAACATCATTATAAATGGTTTTTTCAATCTGGTGCTTCTGTCCTGTCACAATTAGCCTATATAGACTGTCACGAACGCATCAAGAAAGCAGCTTCTTCGGTCGCCGTTCATCTCAAACGTATACGTTTGGCCAATCCCATTCCAGAACACATGAGAGGTTATTCTACATTGTCGGATGTACTTTGGGAGGATGCTTCCAATCTTGCTGGATATTTGGCTAATATGGATGAGGAGTCTCAACAGCTAGTTTATAGTGAACTACTCAAATATCTTGCCCCTCTGCCCGATAAAGACATAAAAGATATCAGTGCAGTGAAGATTCCACTCACCAATGACGCAATGTTAGTGTGTGCTGAAGAATGGATTCCAGGAGAAAGGCAAGAACAAAGTGCGCGTGGCATGAGCGATGGAACATTGCGCTTTGCTGGTATTATTGCTATGTTGGTCACTGCCGAAGACAAAAGTCTAATTTTGTTAGAAGAACTAGACAAGGGGGTACACCCATCGCGCGCTAAAGCGATGGTGAAGATGCTACGCGAGATTGGTCGCGAAAAGCAACTCGACATTGTTTGCACTACACACAATGCCACGTTCGTTGATGAACTTGGAGCGCAAATGATTCCCTTTATTTCCTACGTGAAGCGCAGCGAAGAGAATGGTTGCACAGAGGTTTGTCTTCTAGATGAGAAAGACAATTTGACTCACTTGATGGCTACTCGCAGTGTAGGTGCGATGATGACCCATAATGAGCTTTAAAACTTTAAGTGATGAAACGCAAGGTTGTAATTCTCGATACCTGTTTAGCCTGTGTATGGCTAAAAGTGCCTGGAAAAGAAGTTGTAGGTGCTGCTAACGACCAGTGGAACACAGCGCGTGTGCAGAGCGAAATAACCAAACGAACTCGTGAAGGGTATGAAATAGTCTTGCCTATTGCCGTGATGATAGAAATGGGTAACCACATAGCGCAAATCAAGCAAGACAATAGGGTGGAGTACATTGAGCGTTTTCGTTCTATGATGTCAGCTGCTTTAGAAGGTACTTCCCCTTGGATTCTCTTCAACAACCAAAACGAGTTGTGGAAACGAGATCATTTAATACCTCTCATTGATACTTGGGAAACACTGAATGAACGAGGTGAAAAGCATTCGTTGGGTGATGTAAGTATCTTAGGTATTGCAACTTATTATCGCAATGCAGGTTATGAAGTAGCAATTCTCACCGCAGATAGTTTGCTTAAGGCTTATGAACAGGTCGATCTTTGGCATATTTCTCCTGAGCATCACGCTAAGGATGAACCACTAGTTCCTCGTCGTAAAAATCGAAAATAAGGAAGTTATTCTAATCTGTTTTTGGGAAAAGTACGCTCTTCGCACTAAGGCTTTGGCTTTAGCGTGAAGAGCGTGTTTGTTTTTGGGTTTATTTGTTGAGGACAAGGCGAACTATTCTCTGCGGAGAGGGTAGTGCCCACGTTGAAATTCGAAAGAATTTGGCGCAGAGCGCAGTCTGAATGTGTCGGCTAGTGTGTTATACTGCTGGAGTTGTGAAAGCGCGCTGTGGGGAAAAAGAGTTGCGTTTTCGTGGGTGAGTCAAGGACAGACGGCCGACAGAGAAGAGGGAAGTTGTGAACCCTAAAAGTGCCAACAGCAATAGCCCCTATTCCAAAATTTCTATCATCTTTTTGGGGTAGTTCAACACGAAGGATTTGCCTTCTAAAGCATCGATATATAATATACCCTCCTTGTCTTCGCCTGGATATCCTAGCCTGTAGTCCGCGACGAAGTGGAAATCTCCAATTTGCGTTGGAACGTCCTTATAGAGAGGCAAGGTCTCTAACGAGAGGGGACGATCTAAGCTCACTCCTTCTCTGGTCAGAGATTGCCAAGGAAAACCATACACCCCATGCGGTAAGAGATGTAGCCCTTTACTGAGCGAAAATTGCATACGCACCTTCCGTCCTCCCACCTTTGCTTTCAGAAAAATGAAACCATATTCCACCCTCTTACCGATTGAGCATTTCAGACGGATTTTCCCATAAAACCGATCTGGACTGCATGGAGTGAAAGTGTGTCGTTGCAAATCAACATGCCAAGCGCGATGGCTCAGAATGCTGTTGCCCAGCACGAGATCAGGCACTTTTCCTTTGAACTTTTGCTGCATTTCCATCACCACAAACGTGACATTACGATAAGTTTCACCGCAGAAATTCAAAGAGTCTAACTGCAAAGAATAGTATCCTCCTTCTTTCTTGTTGATTACTGCCGACTTTAGATGAGCAACATCCACCTTGAGCACATTCACGGCATAGGTAGAATCCACCAGACAATGTGTCGAGGTAGTAGAGACGCCCACTTCATGGGGCAACACTTTGTCTTGATAAAACAAAGTACTCTCCACCATAATGAAATTTTTGACATAACGAAAAGCCACCGCCCTAGACGATAGGGGCATCGTCCAGAGTGCGACAAGAATGCTGTATAAACACCAGCGGAAAAACCTGCGATACATCATCAGAAGACATTGTTTTAGGGTGAACATAAACGGTGCTATGGAAATACTCACGACAAATGTAGTGATTTCTTCAAGATGCTCCACAAAAAATATGGGAGATTTTCACAAAAAACGTGGGAAGTTTTAGAACGAACTTTCGAGATTTATAGAATAGATATGGAAAGGCACTAAAATACAATACACCTATAAAAGCATTCCATCAACTCATAAGATAGTGTTGCACTTGATGGTTGACTCTACAGTTTCTATTCTCTGCGGAGAGGGTAGTGACCTCGTTGGAATTCGAAAGAATTTGGCGCAGAGCGTAGTCTAAAAGTATCGGCTAGGCTGTCATACTGTTGGAGTTGTAAAAATGCACTGTGGGGCAAAAGAATTGTGTTTTCGAGGGTGAGCCAAGGATAGATGGCCGAAAGGGAAGAGGGAAGTTGTGAAACAACCTCTCGCGCATAGTCAAAATTGGGGGGTAATTGAGGGGCTTGGACAGAGAGTCGCGGACAAGGGGTGGGGCGGAAATGGTCGATGATGTGTTGCAGACTCATGCGCGTGCCGTTGGCTTTGCCGTCTGCGCTATATCCTGCAATGTGGGGAGTGGCGATGAAAGCAAGGTCGAGGAGTTCGCGGTCAATGTTGGGTTCGTTTTCCCATGTGTCGATGACAGCACAAGCAATTTTTCCCGACTGAATGGCTGCTTTGAGGGCTGCTGTGTCGGTGCATTCTCCGCGTGCGGCATTGATGAAGACGCGGCATTGGCGGAGCGTGTCAAAGAATGCGGCATCGGCCAAATGGTAGGTGGCGTGCGCGCCTTCAGTGGTGAGGGGCGTGTGGAGCGTGATGACTTGACATTGTTCAGCAAGGTCAGCCAGCGTGTTGGATTCTCCCTTAGGTGGGTCGCAGTGGAGCGTGCGGAAGCCTTCGGCACGGAGCGCGAGAGAAACGGCTGAGCCCACGTGTCCCACTCCCACGATGCCCACGCAAATGTCTTGAGGAGTGGGGGAGAGGTGACCAGCAAGCATGGCGCGCCAAAGACTATTTCTCACATATTGTGCCACACTCTCAGCGTTGCATCCAGGGCAGTTGCGCCACGCAATCCCTCGTTGTGCCAAATAGGCTTTGTCGATATGGTCGTGCCCGATGGTGGCTGTGACCACTAGTTGCACATTGCTGTCTTTGAGTAACTGTTCATTGACGTGAGTGCGTGTGCGGACAATGAGCGCGTCGGCATCTTGCACATCTTCGGGAGAGATTTCAGCCCCTGGTCGGTAGACACAAGTGCCGAGTTGTTCGGCAAGGCCGCGAATGAAGGGAATTTTATCGTCGATGATGAGTTTCATAAGGACGGGGTGGATAGCATTCCCACTCGAAGGGTGCAGAGCTGGGTGTGGCTCTGATTTCTTCGAGGGGAATTTCTTGTTATGGAGAATGCGTGGCAACGTGTGCAGAGTAGTAAGAGGGAGTGATAAGACTTATTCTCCTCGTTGTCTGAGACGTTCCAAATTGCGTTGGTGACTGACGTTGCGTTGTTTGTCTTTGCGCTGTTTGATGAGCGCAGCTGGCTTTTGTTTGTCGAGACGAACGGCAGTGACATTCCACGATTCGTTGGTGTCCCAGTTGGCGCGAGTTTCAATCACTTTGGGATAGTAGTAGACTTCTTCAGGGTCACGGAGCGGAGAGATACTACCCGTGGTCCACTTTCCGTCGCCGTTGTGGTCGAAGAAGCATCGCAGATAGTATTTACCTGGTTTGACATAGTAGAATTCCGCGCGATTTTTTTGCACCGTCACTTGGTCTACGGGATTTCCGTCAGACCCCAGCAATTGCACGACAGTGGCTGTGTCTGCATTGGAAAGTGACAAGAAGAGGGTGCCAAATTCTTCCAGTTTGGCAATAGAAAATTTGTTGTCGGTGGGCAGATTGACACGGTCGTAAAGACTGATCATTGCAGCCGAGTCGACGACTAATTTATATTCCTGTCCCGGGCGCCACTCCGCGCGCAGTCGATAAGCCAGAATGTTGTTGGGAATGGTGTCCAACTCGTAAGGCGCATCGTGGAAAGTGGTGTCTTTCTTGAGTTGCAGACGGAGTTTCTTTCGATCGAAGGAGCGCAGGGGTTGGTCGAACTGAATGAGGATGTTGCGATTGGGGACTAACGAACTGCTGACGTCTGTGCGGAGTTGCAAGGCCACCATCGGTGGTTTGGACTGCGAAAAATCTCCGCGTTTTTCACGCTTTTCCTTTTGCTTTTGCCATTTCGCCAACTCTTTGGCTTCATTGGCAGCGCGTTTGGCGAAGGTGATTTTGGGCGTTAGTTCGAGAGTATCGGTTTTGGGCAACATTTGGGCGAGAGAGTCGTCCCAATTGTCGTAGGTGTAGGCAAAGCGCAGGGTGTCTTGTCGCAAAAGGGTGGTGTCTGCCAACCAATAGGCGATGGTGTCGTTGCCTGCTGAGGCATTGACCACAAAGGCTTTGGAGGCATCGAAATTTAGTCCCTTGATGGTGGGGCGGTTGCGACTAGCCCCAGTAAAGAAAGTGGTGAAAAGTTCGGGTACATCGCGCTGCGCTTTGAGATAGTGGCGCGTGTTGGTGTTGATTTTGAAGGCGCGTACCACCAAATCGTCGGGCGTGAAGTGGGTGTAGGGAATGATGCGAATGGAGTCGTAGCGCACGGTGTCTACCCACACGGTGTCGTAGCGCGTGTCGCGGAAAGCACCAGCGCGGAGGTTGCTGTGGAGAAATCCCACCATCTCACTCGGTTGGGTGTAGTGGAAATCGCCATCGGCATCTTGCAGCGCATAGAGTCGATAGTCTTTTTCGCCAGAAACACCTTTGATGGAAAAGAACCCCGAAGCATCCGTGCGTGCTACGCGGTCGAAGGCGCGTTTGGCAAAGTCGCTATCGTTGTGGTTTTGGTAGAGACCGGCCAAGACACCTTTCATCGGTTCTAGGTCTTCGGCATTGAGCACATAGCCCGACATTTGCATAGTGTCGGTGGTTTGTCCTGTGGAAAAGATGTAGGTGTATTGTCCGAGCGGATTTCCCTCATTGTTGTCGGTGATGGCATCCGAGAAGTCCACGGTGTAGGTGGTGTTGGGACGCATAGAGTCGAGCAATTCAACCGTGATGCGGCGTCCGGTCACCTTGATTTCGGGAGTTTCGATTTGAGGAGGCGACACAATGATTTTCTCCGTGGGGTTGTCCACTTTGATCAGCTCGTTGAATACGAGAGAGAATTTGGTGCGTTTACCGGTTTTGAGTCGTTCGGGCGCAGTCATTCCCACAATGTGCGGTGGAGTTTCGTCGTAGGGGCCGCCGTCAGGGCCCGAACCTTGGTTGGCGCAGGCAGAGATGAGTGCGGAGAGTCCCACTAGGGCGAGGAGGAAAAGGGCAAATCTTTTCATATTATACGTTGAAAGCCAGTATCTGTTCGATGATGTCGCGCGTGTTGCTCAGGCGTGGCACTTTGTGTTGGCCACCTAGTTTGCCGCGACTTTTGAGCCAATCGTTGAAAAGGTTGGCGCGAGCAGGCACAATCTCTAATTGTTGGAGCGTGATGTCTTTGTAGCGTTTCGCTTCGTAGTCAGAATTGATGCGCTGAAGCGCTTTGTCGAGATGTTGAGCAAAGGCCGTGAGGTCTTGTGGAGCGCGACGGAACTCAATGACCCATTGGTGTCGGCATTTTCCTTCTGCATCCATAAACACCGGAGCCGCAGTGTATTCGCTCACCTCGGCACCTGTGGCTTCGCAGGCAGCTTTAAGTCCTTGTTCGGCATTGTCTACCATTAACTCTTCCCCAAAGGCGTTGATGAAGCTCTTAGTGCGGCCGGAGATGATGAACTTCCAAGGGCGCACTTGTGTGAAGCGCACGGTGTCGCCGATTTGGTAACGCCAAAGACCACACGAGGTGGTGATGACGAGTGCATAGTTGCGCTCTGCCTCAACTTCCCAAATGGGGAGCAGAGTGGGGTGGGGAGAACCGACTTCTTCGAGAGGAATAAACTCGTAGAACACATCGTAGTCGAGCATAAATTCCATCGCTTTGTCCGTGGGGTCGGTTTGCAGTCCGAAGAATCCTTCCGATGCGTTGTAGGTCTCCATGTAGTGCATCTTGTGGGAAGGGATGAGGCGCAGGTATTGTTCGCGATAGGGGGTGAAAGCTACGCCTCCGTGGAAGAACACTTCGAGATTGGGCCACACCTCGGTGAGGTCTTTGGCACCCGAAATCTCCATCAAACGCATCAACACAGCCATCATCCACGAGGGCACACCAGCAATGGAGGTAACGTTGGCGCGGAGGGTTTCTTGTGCGATGAGGTCGCGCTTTTGCTCAAAATCTTCCAAAAGTGCTACGCGTTTGGAGGGTACGCGAAACAGACGCACGAAGGGAGAAGCGTTTTCGTTGAGAATAGCACTCAAATCTCCCACGCGCGAAGTGGTGGAGTCGTAGTTGGGTTGGTGACTACCGCCAAGAATGAGGGATTTTCCCGTGAAGAGTCGGCTTTCGGGATTGTGGTGCAGATAGAGTGCCACAGAATCTCGACCACCGGCATAATGGACTTGTTGGAGTCCTTGTTGGCTGACGGGGATAAACTTGCTCTTGTCGTTCGTGGTTCCGGATGATTTGGCATACCAGCGCACTGTTCCAGGCCAGAGGATGCTTGAAGCTCCGTGGCGCATATTGTCGATGTCAGTTTTCAAACTCTCATAGTCGTTGAGGGGCACGCGTTGTGCGAAACTCTCATAGGAGCTGATGGAACTGAAATCGTGACGTTCGCCATAGGCGGTGTGTGCGGCTTGACGAATCAAGCGCGCCAACACTTGACGCTGCAGCATTTCTCCTTGTTCGGGATAGGACTGTATGGTGCGCACGCGATGGGCGAAGAAGCGACGAACGAGGGGGGTGAGATTCATTGAAGCAAGAGTTTAGGAGAAGTGGGAGAAGATGACGTAAACACTACAATGTGTGACTGTGGAGATGCCGTGGAGTAGCTCGCAATCGCGTTAGGATTTCACGAGAAGATAGTGCAGCACGTGGAGCTCTTCGGGATAGGTGAGTTTGATGTTGCGCTGTTCTCCTTCGACCAAAGCTATTTCGACTTCGGGGAGATAGCGAAAGACAACTCCGCAGTCGTCGGTGGCTTGAAAATTGGGGTCGGTGAGGGCAACGTCGTAGGCGTGTTGGAGGGTTGCTGCGTGAAAACCTTGGGGTGTTTGCACGCGACGGTAGCGCGCTCGCGATGGCATGGCAGCAGTGGTGCCGTTGTCGTTGACTTCCAACAAGGTGTCGGTGACGGGAACCACGAGATTTGCGGCTTGGTGGGTGTGGAGTGCGGTGCAAACGCGCGCTATGATGCTTTGACTCACGGCAGGGCGTACAGCATCGTGGATGAGGATGCGGATTTGCTCGAGTGGAGAGTCTGTGATTTGTGTCAAAGCGCGCAGTGCATTGAGGGTGGAGTCTTGTCGCTCTGCACCTCCGGCAACTACGGCAAGGAGTTTGGGGTGTTGCGATGAGGGGAGGAGTTCGCTCACTTCGTTGAGGTGTTGTGGATGCGACACGATGAGTATTGCATCGATGTGGGGCGATTGTTCAAAAGCGGCAAGACTATGCTCCAAAACGGTGCGCTCTCCGATGCGAACGAACTGTTTGGGACGGTCAGCTCCGAATCGCTGGCCGGAACCTCCTGCGAGAAGAATGGCGACTTGTAGAGTTTTAGACATTAGACGCTAGACGTTAGAGGCACGAATTTTTCTAGAAGTTCTAGTTATTCTAGAATCTCTAGTTTTTCTAGTTTCTAGGGCAACTAGGTCAGGGCTTGCGCAAAGACGTGCTGGTAGATCACAGGGGTGGCTCCTGCATTTTGGTTGATGTAGTGACCCGCTGCGCTTCCGGCTGCTGTGATGTGAGAGGGATTTGCCAAGAAATCATCCATAATGGCGGTGAAATCTTCTGCATTCTCAATGTTTTTGCATCCTCCATTCTCCATCAGAGCCACAGCTTCTGCAAAGCGTTGGTGGTTGGGGCCGATGATGACGGGAATACTATAGACGGCAGCTTCGGGCACGTTGTGGATGCCGACACCGAATCCACCTCCCACATAAGCCACTGTGGCATAGCGATAGATGGAAGAGAGTAGGCCGTAGCCATCGATGATGAGCACGCGGTAGTTTTGCACATTTTCCAACGTGGCTTTCGAATAACGCAACGCAGGAGTGGTGAGCTTTTGTTCGATTTCCTGAATATGGGCATCGTTCACCACGTGAGGGGCAATGACCAGACGTATTTCGGGATGACGATTGACATAGTCTAAGAGAATGTCTTCATCGGGTTGCCACGAACTTCCTGCCACTAGGACGAAAGGTTGAGGCGCACTGTCTTGGGCTTGCGCAAATTGCTCCACAATAGGGAGAGATTTTGCAATGTTGCGAATGTCGATGACGCGATCAAAACGTGTGTCCCCCACGATGGTCACATTGTCTGTTACACCGATGCTGCGAAGGAGTTCGACAGAGCGTTCGTTCTGTACGAAGAAGTGGGTGATGCGACGTAAACAGCGGGCATATTTGCGACCATACCAGCGGAAAAAGATTTGACCAGGTCGAAATATGCTGCTCACACTGTAGATGGGGATGGACTTTTTGAAAAGTACATCGATATAGTTGCGCCAGAACTCATATTTGATGAAGAAAGCCATTTCGGGACGCGCCAGTTTGATGAAGCGTCTTGCCGCGGTGGGACTGTCGAAGGGGAGATAGCACACCACATCTGCACCTTTGTAGTCTTTGCGCACTTCGTATCCAGAAGGGGAAAAGAAGGTGAGGAGAATTTTGCGTGAGGGATGTTCACGGCGCAGACGTTCGATGAGAGGCAACCCTTGTTCAAATTCTCCCAAAGAGGCGGCATGAAACCAAACGTATCGTTCGTTGGGATTGATTTTCTCACGGAGTATGCGCCACGTGTCGTGTTGTCCACGCACCATAGCGCGCGCCTTGCGGTGACCAAAGGCCGCCACAAGGCGCACAATGAGGGCGTATAGATATATTCCTATGCTGTACATACGGTGTTATCCCAATTGTTCGATGGCAAAACGTAGACGACGCAGAGTTTCTTCCTTACCGAGGAAGGCAGAAAGTTCGTACATATCGGGACCTTTACCGGTGCCTACGAGGGCTACGCGCCATGCGTTCCAAGGTTTTGCGCCTTCGGCTTCGCACCAAGGGTCGATAGTAGCCTTTTGACTTTCGGCAGAGAAGTCGGTGAGGGCTTCAAGACGTTCTACCACTTGTGTCATAAGGGCTGCACTGTCTTCTTTCCAGTTTTTGCGCACAAACTTGTCTTCTTTGTCGTATGCTGTGGGAGCGATGAAACAGAAATCGCAGAGTGGCCAGAGGTCGGCTACAAAACTCACATTGCGCTTCTTGGTTTGACCGCTTTGTGCGTCGATGTACTCAATGTTTTTGGTTTTGAGCATATCGATGACGGCTGCAGCTTGTGCAACGGTGGCTGTGATGTTGTGCTGAGCAAGGATGTCTACCAACTGAGGAGCGAGTGTTTCGGCAGGAGCTGCGAGGAGATATTCGCGATTGAACCACCAACCTTTGACGTAGTCGAATTTTGCACCAGCTTTGGAGCATTTGCTGAGGTCGAATTTCTCAATCAATTCGTCCATAGAGAGGATTTCTTGATCGTCGCCGGGATTCCAACCGAGAAGCGCGAGGAAATTGACTACGGCTTGTGGGAGATAACCGCTTTCGCGATAGCCACTGCTGACTGTGCCGTCGGCAGCGTGCCACTCGAGGGGGAAGACGGGGAAACCGAGTTTGTCGCCGTCGCGCTTAGAGAGTTTGCCGTTGCCAGTGGGTTTCAAGAGGAGGGGAAGATGTGCAAAACGAGGCATTGTTTCTTCCCATCCGAAGGCGCGATAAAGCAATACGTGGAGTGGGGCAGAAGGGAGCCATTCTTCACCACGAATCACGTGTGAGATGTCCATCAAGTGGTCGTCTACGATGTTGGCAAGGTGATAGGTTGGAAGTTGGTCTGCGCTTTTGTAGAGCACTTTGTCGTCGAGAATGGTGGAATTGATGACAACATCTCCGCGAATCAAGTCGTCTACATGGACGTCTTCACCGGGTTCGATTTTGAAACGCACGACATATTGGTCGCCGCGTGCAATGCGTTGCTCCACTTCTTCTGCAGAAAGGGTGAGCGAGTTGCACATATTGCCGCGAGTGGATGCGTCGTATTGGAAGTTGGCTGTGGCTTCGCGAGCTGCGTTGAGTTCTTCGGGAGAATCGAAAGCAATGTATGCTTTTCCTTCAGCGAGGAGTTGATCTACGTATTTCTTGTAGATTTCTCTGCGTTCGCTTTGACGGTAGGGGCCTTTGTCTCCTCCGAAACTTACGCCTTCATCGAAGTGGATGCCGAGCCATTTGAAGGATTCGATGATGTAGTCTTCAGCACCTGGCACAAAACGCGCAGAGTCGGTGTCTTCGATGCGGAAAACAAGGTCGCCACCGTGTTGGCGAGCGAAGAGATAGTTGTAGAGCGCGGTGCGAACGCCGCCAATGTGTAGAGGACCTGTGGGGCTGGGTGCGAAACGCACGCGTACTTTTCTTTCAGACATATTGTAGATGTGATGTGTATATGTTGATGTGTGTTGAGTCTTGTAAATGGATTATCCTAATTGTTGGATGCTTCTTGTTGTTAGATGTTCCTATTTGTTGGATGCTCCTTATTCGTTCGTTACTTTTTCCTGCTTGGTTGTCGCGCTTTTTAGATTAACGCAAGAGACGCTTGGTGAGGACTTGCACTGGAATCCAAACAGAAATGAAGCCTACTCCAACGACGGTGCCTAAAATCACGAAGATGTCGAGGAGATGAACGCTCACGGGATAAGCGGGAATGATGAAGTTTTGTCCGCTTCCAAACCGAATAAATCCGTATTCTTGCTGCAACCAGCAAAGGAGTCCGCCAAGGGTTAAGCCAATGACGGCTCCGAGTGTGGAGATGAACATGCCTTCGCGCACGAAAATGCCGCGGATGCGACTGTGGGTGAGCCCTAGATGTCGCAATGTTTCAGCGTCTGCGCGCTTTTCGATGATGAGCATCGAGAGAGATGAGATGATGTTGAAACAAGCGATGAGTACGATGAAGGTGAGAAAGACATACGCAATGAGCTTTTCCACATTCATAATGTTGAATACGTCTGCTTGTTGCTCCATTCGGTCGAGCACTTTGTAGCGATTTCCTACAATCTTGCGCAAATCGGATTTTACTGATTCTATATCCGTGAAAGGCTTCAGTTTTAACTCCAAACTCGAGAGTTGACCAGGCTTTTCAAAGAGGTTTTCAGCGAAAGTTTTGGAGGTGATGACGTAGTTCTCATCATATTTTCTCTGATTGACGTTGAATGCCATCCCACTACTGTGGAGATCTTGCACCGAAAACGACTCAATCGGGTTTGCCAAGTTGATGCGTTCTCCCTCTCGAGGTGCGCAAATTTGGAGTTGTTCGAAGTCGAGTGTGCCGATTTGTTGTGCGAGTCCTTGTCCGGGGACGCCGTATTCCACACCTGCTGCTGACAACGTGAACGGTTTCCGCTTGGGATTGACGAGGATGGAGCGAATGCCAGTCACCTTGTCAAAGTTTTTGTCTACTCCTTTCACGTAAATGACGAGCGGATGTCCGCGGAAGAGAATCAGCGCATTTTGTTCTAAGGTTGCGCTACTGGCTTCTACGGAAGGATGTTTCTGAACTTTTTGGAGCAAAGCGTCATCATCGGGAGCATATTTTCCCTGCGTGGGAACTACCACAATTTGTGGATCGAATGTGGTGTAAAGACTTCCGATAAGATCGCGAAAACCATTGAAGACGCTAAGCGTGCACACCATAGCCGCGGTGGCCACGACAATACCTCCCACAGCAATTGCGGAGATAAAATTGATGGCGTTGTGACTTTTCTTTGAAAAAAGATAGCGCAGCGCAATGATGTTGGAGAGTGACATAGGATTTATTCGCTTAAAACGGTCGCAAAGTGAATGCTGCTTGAGAAACTAATGTTTCCTCTTACAAACGTGCTGCCGTGGATGTAACGACCCTCACTGTATGGCTCACTTTGTGCGTTATGTTGTCTTATTGTTGTAGCAAACGATCAATGTTTTCGAGATAGTCAAGACTGTCATCCACAAAGAATTTCAGTTCGGGGATGATGCGCAGTTGGTGACGCACGCGTTTTCCCAATTCGAAGCGGATAGCTGGAACATTACCGTTGATATTTTCGACAATCTCTGCGCTTCTTTCTGAGGGAAACACGCTGAGATATGCGCGACAGATGCTCATATCGGGACTAATGTAGCATTTACTCACAGAAACGAGGGTTCCTGCCATTGATTTTGTTTGTAAAAGGAAAATTTCGCTCAATTCTTTTTGAAGAAGTCGCGATATTTTTTGTTGTCTTGTAGATTCCATAAAAGAATGATAAGTATTGATGAGGGAGTGACGTCCGATTTTCTTCAATCTTTCACTTTTCGTATGAGAGAAAGTCCATCGCGCAAGGGGAGAATCAGCGTCTCCACCCGTTCGTCAGTCGCCATTTTGTCGTTGAAAGCCCGGATGCCTTCCGTTTGCGCGTCATTGCGTTCCGTTTCTACCACGTGACCATCCCAGAGCGTGTTGTCGGCAAGAATAAAACCTCCCACGCGCATAATAGGAAAGAGAAGGTCGAAATAAGCACAATAATCTCGCTTGTTAGCATCGATGAAAGCCAAATCAATGGTGAGTTGCAGAGGAGGAAGGAGTTGTTCCACTTCGCCAATGTGTAGTTGGATGTCCACCTCTTTCGACCAAGGCGAGTTCTCTAACCACGGACGTGTGAAATCCTCTTGTTCATCGTTGATTTCGAAGGTGTGGAGCACACTTCCTCGTGGCATCCCAGCCGCCATTGACAAGGCAGAGTAACCGGAATACGTACCAATTTCCACAACCGTCTGTGGTTGGTGCATCTGGCAGAGCATTGTGAGCAAGCGTCCTTGGAGAGGACCGCTCGCCATACGTGGACGAATGAGTTGCGTGTGCGTAGCCCGATACAGTTGATGCAGATAAGGATGCGCCGCTGTGGTGTGGTTTACCACGTAATCGTCTAAAGTTTCATTGACACCAGACATAAACAGACCGATATATGAGGTTGAACATCGTGATAACTTGTGAGCGTCTGACTTTGAACTAGAAACTCAAAATCTTCGAACTCGAAATCTTTGGAATGGAATTCTTTCTAGCTCGAATCTCGAATTCCTTCGAACTCAGTGCTAAACTCCCATTTCCTTTTCTCAGCTCCCACCTTCTTACAATCTAATGCAATACACATTAGTTTCTCTGCGCTCAAATCCTTCAGAGGTGTAGAGCGCATTCGCTTCCACGCGCTCAGGTCGAGAAGTGAGGTGCAAAGTAATAGCTCGCTGTTCAGCTGCCAAATCTTTTGCTGCGCGAATCAGACGACGTCCTAAACCTTTTCCGCGGTGAAGTTCATCCACCACCACGTCTTCCACATAGGCTTTAGTACCAGAGGGAATGAACATCATACATACCGTCGCCATACCGACCACCAACATTTCGCCCGAACGGTTTGCTCGCATCAAAATGAGATGAATGTTAGGTTGTTGAACGATGCGTTCCAGCGAAGTCCAATCCAATTTCCTACCCGGTGTGAGTTGAGGTAGCAAGTGATTGATACCTTCCAAGTCAGCTGGTGTGGGTTCTTCTAAGAACGACAGATGATAGTCCGGCGTAAGTTTATCGAGCAATTGTCGGAAAGTTCCACCACCTTCTCCCACATAAACCCCATCAGGATCAATTTCCACCAACGGACGCAACACAAAGTCGCGCTCCGCCAATCGTGGGTGGGGAAGAGTCAAATCTCGATTGTGGATGTGGTGACTCCCATATTGCAGCAAATCAATGTCGATAGGACGATCGAAATGTTCTCCTCCATCGCTTTTGTGTTCACGTCCAAGTTGTCTTTCGATGCGTTTCGCAATTTGGAGAATGCGTCCTGGAGCGAGTTTAGTGTCGAAGATAGCCACAGCGTTGAGAAACGCATTGTCAGAGAGCATATCCACTGGTGCAGTCTCAATGAGAGAAGAGCATCGAATGAGCGGCCCCACCTGCTGTGACATCAATTGCACAGCCAGGTGAATATTTTCTTCGCGGTCGCCGAGGTTCGCACCAAAGGCGATATGTATTTGCATAGCGAGGATACAGTTTAATCAACAATGAGCATAACGTCACCAAACGTGCCGAAGCGATAATTCTCTTTCAAAGCCTCTTCATAAGCTTTCATCACATTCTCATAGCCACCAAATGCTGCTGTGAGCATCAAAAGTGTGGATTCCGGCATATGGAAATTAGAGAACATCGCGTTCGCCACAGAGAACTCGTAAGGAGGGAAGATAAATTTACTAGTCCAGCCATCATATTCCTTGATGCGACCTTCAGTGCTCACACTCGCTTCGAGTGCACGTTGCACCGTCGTACCCACAGCACAAATCTTGCGTCCCTTTTCCTTGGCAGCATTCACCATTTCGCAGCACTCCTTGCGCACAAACATCTGCTCGCTATACATCTTGTGCTTCGTCAAGTCTTCAACATCAGTTTGTGTGAAATTGCCCAGACCGCAGTGCAAGGTGATAAAAGCCGATTCGATGCCCTTGATTTCCATACGCTTCATCATGTTTTTGCTGAAGTGCAGTCCAGCCGTAGGAGCCGTCACAGCGCCTTCGTGTTTCGCAAAAATACATTGGAAACGTTCCAAATCCTCGGGTTCAGAAGGACGCTTAATGATTTCGTGAGGAATGGGAGCTTCTCCTAGCGCATAAAGTTGTTCACGAAACTCATCGTGGTCACCATCGTAGAGGAAGCGCAAAGTGCGTCCGCGGCTCGTAGTGTTGTCAATCACCTCAGCCACGATAGAGTTGTCCTCACCAAAGTAAAGTTTGTTGCCGATGCGAATTTTGCGTGCAGGATCCACGAGCACATCCCAAAGACGAAGATCGCGATTCAATTCGCGCAAGAGAAACACCTCGATGCGCGCCCCCGTCTTTTCCTTATTACCATAAAGACGAGCCGGAAAAACCTTCGTGTCGTTAAATACAAAGACATCTTCTTCATCAAAGTATTCCAAGAAATCTTTGAACTCTCGGTGTTCTATTTCTCCCGTTGTGCGATGCAGCACCAACATCCTACAATCATCGCGATGAGGCGTAGGGTATTCTGCTATCTTTTCTTCGGGAAGTTCATACTTAAATTGAGAAAGTTTCATAGGTGAAAGCGTAAATTGTTGGAATGAGGACGAACCATCCACCGCAGTTGCGAAAGCGTTCCGTCTTTATTGATGAATTTTATTGAGGTATTTCTGTTTCTATGGTCTGTTGTGCCAACCAACTTTCAAATTCGTCGAGCTGCATACAGTTTTCCACGCGATATTCTCCCACGCGAGTGCGTCGCAATGCCGTGAGATGTGCACCACTGCCCAGAGCTTCGCCAATGTCGCGTGCCAAAGCACGGATATAAGTACCTTTGGAGCAAACAACACGGAGCGTCAAAGTCTTCTCCGCTCCAGCCAGTGCACAATCCAGCAGTTCGAGTTCGTCAATCCGCAAGAGTTTTGGTTTGAGTTCTACCTCCTGACCTTTGCGTGCCAAGTCGTATGCGCGCTTTCCGTCCACCTTCACAGCAGAGAAAGCCGGAGGAGTTTGCCAAATGTCGCCAATGAACTTTTTGAGTTGTTGTTCCACCAAAGCGTGATCAATGTGACAAGTAGCGTAGGTGTGGTCGATGGGATGTTCCAAATCAAAACTAGGCGTAGTAGCTCCCAATCGAAGCGTAGCAATATATTCCTTCACGCCAGCCTGCAACGTGTCTATTTGTTTCGTAGCGCGTCCTGTGCAAACCACCATAACGCCCGTAGCCAAAGGGTCGAGCGTACCAGCGTGTCCCACTTTGATTTTCACACCTCCCATAGCGCGAGTGAGCAACCAGCGCACTTTTGCCACTAGTTGAAAAGAAGTCAAACCAAGCGGTTTGTCAAAGGTGAGGATTTGACCTGTCAAAAAGTTCATACAGGGAAATACGTTGCTGTTTTAGGTTGTTGTTGAGAATAGTTTGCGTGGAGCGAAGTCGCCTTTTCTTTTGTGGTCAATGTTGACTTCGTTTTTGTAGCACCATCAGCTTCGTTTTCCGTTTGTAGTTTCACCCCCAACAGCTGTAAAACC
>CAJPLH010000016.1 GCA_905371275.1 Prevotellaceae bacterium | reverse complement strand
GATGCAGAGGAAAATGCTCCTCGTGTGCGTTCTGAACAGGAAAAGAAGCGCGCGCGTCGTCAAAATAAGCGACAAAACGCTGCGAACTTCGCCAACACAACTCTTCCCCCTGCCGAACAAAGTCACCGTGCGCAAAAGGCGGCTCGCAAACAAGAGGAACAAGCTGAGAAGCGCAAGGAGGAAAATCGCAAGCGTCAGGTGAAGAAGATGCAACAAGAGTTGGCTGAGTCTTTCAAACTAGACGTAGATATTGATGATTTCGTGGTGGTGGAAACCACAAAGTCTGAGATTTCTCCAGCAGAAACGGCTGAACTGCCTAACACCAACGGCGAGGAGAAGCGCGATGAAAAGCGTAAAAACAATCGTTCGGGCAGTGGAAAACGTCCAAACAATCGACGCCGCGGAGGTAATCGTTCCAATTCTGCTCAAGGTGAAGGCAAGCGCAACGATGCTGCTGCAACTGACAACTAAGCATCCATTGAGCACCGATTAAAAGAAGTGCTTCACCACCTCGGGAAGTACTTCTCCATTAAGCAAAAGACAAGAAAAATATATCCCATTACAATGGCCTATATGACTCAAGAAGGCTACGATAAGCTCGTGGCACAGCTCCGACATATGGAGCAAATCGATCGTCCTGCTGCTTCTGCTGCTATTGCAGAAGCACGCGACAAAGGCGACCTCTCGGAAAATGCAGAATATGACGCTGCAAAAGAAGCGCAATCTATTCTCGAAACCAAAATCAACGAACTGAAAGCGATCATTGCTACTGCGAAAATCATCGACACTACAAAGATTCGCACAGATGTGGTGCAAATACTCTCTACAGTGGAGATGAAAAATGTGAAACTCGGTGCTGTGATGAAATATACCATCGTTTCTGAGAGCGAAGCTGACCTTCGCTCTGGGAAAATCTCTAGCACTACTCCCATTGCTCAAGCACTCCTCGGACATAAAGTGGGAGATGTGGTGGATGCACAAACTCCTCGCGGTGTGATTCAGCTTGAGATTCTCAAAATCACTGTTGAATAAACCGAATCTATTGAGGAATTCCTTCTGAAGTGTTCTTCCTGAAGCATCTTTTCTGAGGTGTTCCTAGCGGAGAATTCTTAGCTAAGAAGTTCTTTCTGAAATATCCTTTCTGAATAATTTTCTGCTAAGAAAGTTCTTTCTGAAGAAGTCTTAGTGAGTGCGCTCTTTTTCAGAGGACTTAATGAAGGATTCACCAACTAAATGATACGCTTTCTCTTCCTAAATATTAAAATTTAGGGGAGAAAGCGTTTTTTCGTAGCAAAAAGTTTGGTAATCAATCACGAATACCTTACATTTGCCATTATAGTAACCCCTTTTTCTATTTAGCAACCCTAGATTATGAAGAAAATAAATACCCTCCTCGCGTTCTGCGCAATGTTAATGCTGACAGTGCTGAGTTTTTCCTCTTGTGAGTTTTACATCGACGGCGAGTACGATGGTGACCGTTCTCGTGCTAATGTCATATCTGGAGAGTGGCAAGGCGATTTCGGTATGTTCTATACCGCTGTAAATCCTTCTACCCAGCGCGCAACGCAATTTGATGCCACCCATTCTTATATTCTCTTCCAAAGTGACTATTGGAATGCTCGACGTGGCACCGGGAAGCAAATCGACTTCTATAACTATGGACCGGTTCGTCAACGCTATCACCACTTTGTGTGGGAGGTGAATGGTAGAGTGCTTCATATCAACTATCCAGGAGAACCTGCACTCAACGTACGTATCTACGACTACGAACTCAATAACCGCTATTTCACGGGATATGCAGGAAGTTCTCGTTTCCAATTCAATCTCCGCAAGTTGAACTATGGACTCTGGGGTAACTATGCTCTCCGTGATTTTGATGATCCCTTCGATGCTTGGTCGTGGAATGGCATCCGCGGAACGGTGCAAACCCTAGAAAATAAAGAAAACAAAGAGAATCAGCACGCTCCACAACTTCAAGTAGTGGGAAGTCGCAAATAATCCCCAATCGAACTCGTCATTTGAGACATTTCGAGTGAAACTTCTATATTTCCATTGAATATGAGTATATTTTCCAAAATCGCTGCGGGAGAAATTCCCTCTTATAAATGCGCAGAAGACGACAAATTCTACGCTTTTCTCGATATCAATCCCGTTGCATTGGGACACACATTGGTGATCCCCCGTCAAGAAGTGGACTACGTGTTTGACCTTGACGACGAACTCCTCGCGGAATATCATCTCTTTGCCAAACGCGTGGCGCGCGCCATACAGACAGTGCTACCTTGCAAGAAGGTGGGAATGGCTGTCATCGGTTTGGAAGTTCCCCACGCACACATCCATCTCATTCCCCTGAAAGAAGAAGGAGATATGGATTTCCGCAAACCCAAATTGGAAGTATCTTCCGAACAAATGGCAGAAACCGCTGCCGCCATCTTTGCAGCCTTCCAACAAGCCTAAACGGTAGTCTAAAAACAGTAGCGCGCAACACATCTTTTTTGCGCACCCAACTGCATATTATTGAGGGTACAGTCTCTATATTGGTAGAGATTGCGCCCTCTTTGCACGCATAATGGGCAGAATCCTTGGTCTACTCGCCATAAAATCGTATTTTTGCTATTATTTTTGCCAGTTTTCAGCAACAACCGCTCCACTTTAATGCAACAAACTTTTGAACTCATTGCCAAAACCTTCCAAGGATTAGAGGAAGTATTGGCGCAAGAACTTATCGAACTCGGTGCAGACGATGTGCAAATCGGCCGCCGCATGGTCTCATTCTCCGGTAATCAAGAAATGATGTACCGAGCTAACTTCTGTTTGCGCACCGCAGTCAGAGTGTTGAAGCCCATTCTCCACTTCCGTGCCAAAGATGCCGAAGCTGTTTACAAAGCCGTCAAGAGCATTGAATGGAATGAAATTCTCGATCTTGACACCTCCTTTGCCGTAGACACCACAGTCTACAGCACAGAATTCCGCAATTCTAAGTTTGTTGCTTATAAAGTCAAGGACGCTATTGTCGATTATTTCATGGAACTCACTGGCAAGCGTCCCAACATCAGCGTGGCGAATCCCGACATTCGTCTCAATATGCACATTTCAGAAGAAACTTGCACCCTCTCCCTCGACTCCAGTGGTGAGAGTCTGCATCTTCGTGGTTATCGCGAAGCCACTGTGGAAGCACCCATCAACGAAGTGTTGGCAGCAGCCATTGTCAAAATGAGCGGTTGGGACTTCAATAGCGATTTCATCGATCCTTTCTGTGGTTCCGGCACCATTCTTGTAGAAGCCGCACTCATGGCGCGCAACATCTATCCCGGTATTTTCCGCCGTAAGTTTGCGTTTGAAAACTGGAAAGATTTCAATCCCGAACTCCTCAGCAATATCTTCGATGACGACAGCCACGAGCGAGAATTCAATCACAAGATTTACGGATTCGACCTCAATCTACGCGCCATCGAAGCTGCGCAAGCCAATGCAAAAGCAGCCCGTGTTGAGGAACTCATCACATTTGAGCAACGCGACATCCGCGACTTCGTGCTCCCCGAAGGTTGCGAAAAAGCCACTATCGTCACCAATCCTCCTTATGGTGAGCGTCTCCGTCCCGAAGATCTCTCGCAAATCTACCGCACACTCGGCATGAAACTCAAGAAAGAGTGTCAAGGTTGCACCACATGGGTCATTTCTTCCAAGGAAGAACTCTTCGACGATATGCGTCTGCGCGCCTCATTCCGCGTTCCGCTCAACAATGGTTCTCTCGACTGCGAACTCCGCAAATTCATCACCTTTGATGGTAAACTCGAAGATTTCCGCGCCGAAGGCAACGAGGTGAAAACCGACACCGAACTCCAACGAATGGGTGAAAAAGGCCGTTTCCGTGATGGTCGCAAGCGTGAGTTCTCGCGCAAACGCTTCGCCGATGACGACCGCGACCAAGACTTCTCCGATCGTGGTGAACGCTCCTTCGACAGAGATCGCAAATCCTTTGACAGAGAGCGCAAGTCCTTTGATAAAGAGAGAAAGCCCTTTAACAAAGACCGCAAACCCTTCGACAGAGATCGCAAACCGTTCGACCGCAAAGACCGATTTGAAGATCGCCGTCCACGCTATGAAGAAAGTGATTACCGCTCCGGTTTTGATTTCTCAGACGATCCCGAACTAGCCGCCACCTATCGCACCCTTCGTGCTCGTCACAACACATTTGAAGGAGTTCGTGCCTACAAAGAACGCTTCGAAAATGGTGAGCGCAAAGAACGTGGCAACTTTGAACGTCGCGACAACGACCGCTCGCGAGGTCAGCGTGACGACCGTCGTTCTTTCTCTCGCGCTCCACGCGGAGAAGGCGATGATTTTCGCAGCGAACGCCGCGATTTCAAACCTCGTGACAACAAGTTTGAGCGAAGAAACGATAGAGACCGCAAAGACTTCAATCGCGACGACCGCCGCGAAAGACGCAGCGATGAACCACGCGGCAGGTTCGATCGTTCCCAAGGTCGTTTCGAACGTCGTCCTCGCCAAGAAGGAGGCTTCTCTCGACCTCCACGCGGTGGCAACTTCCGCAAACGTCGCGAAGACTAAAGTAATGCAGTGATTCATTCCCACAAGTTGCCCTGTTCAGCTTGTGGGAATGCTTAGTTTTCCCTGAGTGGCCACTAACACGGAGTATGCTTCCCCTTGAAAGTCCCATCTGTTTTCCCACCACTCAATAAATCTTTACCTTTGGAATGAAACAAAAAGTTTTTCTTCTCTTCCTCCTGCCATTCCTTTTCCTTTCCGCTATGGCACAAAACCTACAAAAACCAACCCTAGACGATTTGATGTGGGGAGGTACTAACTATTGGAATCTTCAACCCCGACAACCCTACACCGCGTGGTGGGGGGATGCCCTGGTGCAAACCAATGTCAAAGAAGTTTCCTTGCTCCTCACCCACAAAGGGAAAAGCGTGCGTCCATCCCAACAAACGCTCTTCGACCTTCAAGCCGTGAATACCGCCATCGACACCACGCGCTTTGAAAAAGTCTACAATCTCATTGGCACCACCTTCCTCGAAGGCAACAAAACCATTGCCAAAATCACAACCCCCAAAGGCATCATAGCCTACGACTGGAAGAAAAAGACCATCGTTTGGTCGCTTCCCCTCGAACAAGACATCGCACACGAAGACTTCTGCATAGCTTCACGCTCTCTGGCTTTCACCAAAGACTACAACCTCTTCGTCACCACTCCCGATGGCCGCACGCACCAAGTTTCCACCGACGGTAATCGCGAACTTCTCTACGGTACTTCCGTTCACCGCGATGAGTTTGGCATCCACAAAGGCACATTCTGGAGCCCCAAAGGCGACCAACTCGCGTTCTACCGCATGGATCAGACCATGGTCACCGACTATCCACAAGTCAACACCTTGGTCAGTCCCGAAGTGCGTGTGGCACAGCCAGACCCCGACAAATACCCCATGGCAGGTATGGCGATGCACAAAGTCACAGTGGGCATCTACACCCCAGCCACAGAGCGCACCGTATGGTTGCAACTCGGCGATGTCACCGACCGCTATTTCACCAATCTTTCGTGGAGTCCCGACGGAAAAACCCTCTACATTATGGAGGTGCCTCGCAGTCAAAAGCGTTGCGATCTCGTGGCTTACGATGCCACCACTGGCCAACGTCTCAAGACACTCTACACAGAAACCAATGAGCGATTCGTAGAACCTCAAAATCCCCTCACTTTCCTGCCTTGGGATGACCACAAGTTCATCTACCAAAGCGAGCGTGATGGCTTCAACCACCTCTATCTCTTTGACACCAACGGAAAGATGCTCCGCCAACTCACCCAAGGCAAGTTTGAAGTGCTGGAACTCCTCGGTTTCAACACAGCAAAACGTCGCATCATCTTGCGCACCAACGAGAGCGGACACATTCGCGAGAATCTCTACGCTGTCGATTTCAATACCGGTCGCCGCACCCTCCTCGACAACGGCAAAGGTGTGCACCGCGCTAGTCTTTCAGAAAATGGACGCTATCTCCGCGACACCTGGAGCACCCCCACCGACTACCGCCACATCGATATTAAAAGCACCGAAAAGCAACAAACCCTCTCAACCCTTCTCAATGCAGACAATCCTTGGAGCGGATTCACCATGCCTCAAGTGGAAAATGGTTCTCTCCTCGCTGCCGATGGCAAAACACCGCTATACTACCGCTTGGTGAAACCTGTAGATTTCGACCCTACAAAGAAATATCCTGCTGTGGTCTATGTCTATGGTGGACCTCATGCTACCAATGTCAAGGAGTCGTTCAACTATCAAGCTCGTCCTTGGGAATACTACATGGCAAATCGCGGCTATGTGCTCTTCATCCTTGACAACCGCGGTTCGGGCGATCGCGGTTTCGACTTCGAAAGCTGCACCCATCGTCAGCTCGGTAAAATTGAGATGGAAGACCAAATGAAGGGTGTAGAAAAACTCACCTCCCTGCCTTATGTCGATGCCAAACGTATTGGCGTGCACGGCTGGAGTTTCGGAGGATTTATGACCACCAACCTCATGCTCACTCACCCCGACGTCTTCAAAGTGGGAGTTGCAGGCGGCCCTGTGCTCGATTGGAAATACTACGAAGTGATGTATGGCGAACGCTATATGGAAACACCTCAATCCAATCCCGAAGGTTATGCCGCTGCCAATCTTGTGGCCCGCGCCAAGGATTTGAAAGGTCGTTTGCAAATCATCGTAGGCTACAACGATCCTACCTGCGTGTTGCAACACTCCCTGATGTTTCTCCGCGCTGCCGAAGATGCTGGCACCCAGCCCGACTATTTTGTCTATCCTGGACAAGGCCACAACATGACGGGGCGCGATATGATTCATCTCCACGAGCGCATCACTCGCTATTTCGACGACTATCTCAAGTAATCCATCGTCCTCTCACGCAGTTTTTCTTTGCAGGACAAATCTTCTGTTCATTCTTTCCTCCCTTTTTAGATGAGATTTCTCAATCCAAGGGAGGAGGATGAGAACAACTGCCACACTTTTCCGACGCAATGTTTGGAAAGTGGATATATATTTGATTGGCTTTCGCCGTGAAAGTGGAAGTAAAAGAGGAAGCTTCACGCTGAGGATGCCCCTCTAAATATATATGGGTCGATATTGCCCCAAAGAGGGAAAAAATCGCAGAAAAGTGACATTTTCAATCTGAAGATGTCACTTTTTGCTATTTGTACTTGGCAATAACGTCTATGCTAGTTTTTCTTTCCCTTCTACATTGTTTCCTGTTTAAGGTTGCGCCCCCCATATGTGCTAGCACCGTGCATTTGCGCTGTCCCTACTTGTGGGCACGTCTACGTACGCGCGCATCGCGCACGGATGTATGCACCTACGCGCGCGCGTTCCAACCGCAATGTTGTTTTTTTGCTGTCACAAGTGTCACACCAAGGGGGAAATTGAAGCCAAAACAGTCGTTTTTTGGGGAGGAAGATGACAAAATAAAACCGCACTTTTTCAAGTTTTGTCCACCGAATTTGAGGGGCTTGAATGAGCGATTTGTTAAAATATGCCCTTGCGTGATGTAGCATCTTGATAACTAGTACGTTGCGAAAATGTTGTGACACTTGTGATAGCAAAAAAGCGAAAACTCCTGTACTGCGCGCGTACGCGTGCGCGTGAGAGGAGATAGCATTTACGAATTTAACATTAATGAATACACTGCATCTAGTGTGTGCTATGTATTGGAAGTTCTCAAAAAAAGAAGCCACTTTTTTACAGCACCTTCTATCAGGTTACTCAAAAAGTGGCTTCTTCACAAAGCATCTTGCATAAAGAGGTTTTCATCCAACACGTTGTTTTGAAAAAACGACGTGTTGTTTTATAGAAAATGACGTGTTGTTTTATAGAAAACGACGTGTCGTTTTATAGTAAACATCGTGTCGTTTTCCAACAAACAAGTATTGTGTTTAGTAGATAGAGCAAGCTGCGCAATTTGGCATCTTGTCAAAATCTGTAGACGAGCCCAATGTCCATAGGACAAAATATACCTTCATTATTTCCCACGTGGTAATCATCGCTGTGTCCATTTTGCCACGATTGCAGGTCGCTGACAAAAGCATTGTGCAAGCCAATTCCCAAATGAGATTTTATAGCCCAGCGGTTGGAGAGGTTCCAAGTTCTCCCCCACACCAAACTCAAGTTAAACGTAGATTGTTGGTTATGTTCTTTAGGATAGGCTTGCGCAAAAGCCCAGCGTTGATATGCCCAATGTGCGCGGAGCGAAAAATAGCTCCCTTCATTGTTGGCATCGGGAGAAATACCAGCAAAATACCAGCGGACACCTAATTCTGAACTAGGTTGAAATCCTGCGTATGTCCAAGGGTTTCCTTCATCAGACAATGAAAGTCCCACTTTGCCTACGAGAGAAAACTTACCGCCAATGGGTTGTTCGTAGCTGATGCCACTGAGCACACCCGCTTCAGCCGCCAACTTTTGCTGTGGTGGATCAGGACTGATTGAGATGTTTTGTGCAAAAACCCAAGTACCAAATGCGTAAATCCCTTGAACAATGATTTCTACAAGTTTGTCAGGAAGAGGGGTGAGAACTAGCATAATTAGATGTTCGTCTGAAAGAATGCGGCCTATATCGTTGGTCGCTTGTGGAAGCAAAGATACGCTATTTTATCTCATTTCTCTTATTTTCTATATCAAATTTGCAGGTAGTGGATAGTAGTGTCAATTTTTATGCAGTGTTTGGGCTTTCAGTCAGTGTTTTTGACTATCTTTGCAAATTGAAAAGAAGTGTATCTATGAAATTCATCTGCGCTATGGAAAAAGCAGACTTGATTAGCTGACACTTTGTGACTCGCGTTGCTGCTTAGCCACTCGCAAACGATGAAAATGAAGGTTGAGTGCGCGACGCGCTGGAAGAAAAAGACAATCCGTATGAAACAAATAAAACTTCGGAAGGGAATATTCTCTTCACCACTTGCTTTTTTGTGCAATATACTGATGGTGTATGTGCTGTATGCCGTTTGCCGTTTGTTTTTCCTTTGGAGCAATTGGGACTTGTTTGCAGCTGGTTTCGACAAATTAGAGTTGCAGCAGTTGCTCACTGGCTCTTTCCTTTTCGACACATCGGCTATTCTCTACACCAACGCACTTTATGCACTATTGCTCTTGCTGCCTTTGCACTATAAAGAGCGTCCTTGGTGGAAACGTATCTCGAAATGGGTGTTTGTGGTGGTGAATGCCCTTGCTGTGGTGGTGAATTTGGCAGACGTTGTTTATTTTCGCTACACTGGCCGCCGCACCACGATGAGTGTGTTTCAAGAATTTAGCCACGAGGGAAATCTGTTTTCGATTGTGGGCAAAGAAGTGCTGCACCATCCTGGAGTGTTTTTATTCGGTATTGTGCTCATCTTTCTCCTTTGGCTGTTGTATGTAGAACCCCGCGCCTATCGTCCCGAGTTGCGTCCGCGCTGGAAGTATTATCTCGTGCAAGTGGTGGCTTTGGGTATCTTTGTGCCGCTTTGCATCGGAGGAATGCGTGGTGGATTTACGACAGCCGTTCGTCCCATCACGTTGAGCAATGCCAATCAATATGTGAATCAACCCGCCGAAGCAGCTCTTGTGCTCAACACCCCTTTTTCCTTGATCCGCACGGTAAACAAAACGGCTCTTGTGCAAGACTATAAAACTTTGGAATGATAAAAAGCACGATGTGATGATGCAGCACAATCTTGTGGGGAAATCTCCGCGTCAAAGCGAGATGGAACGCAAATTGAAAGCCATCACCCAATCGTATATGTCGAATATGATAAACGACCGAATGGTGGTGCAAAAGTAAATACTGGAAACCAATGACGTTGAAAAAGAAAATAACACTGGGCTGTTTTGCCACACTCTTGGTGGGACTCATCGTGCTCACCATTGTGCGTTGGGAAGTTTGGTTTGGCAATCCTCCCGAAGCACCTTATGTGCCGAGTGCCAATCCCACACGCGTGTTGCTCACCTTTGGTGATAATGGAGAAATGTCGCGCAATGTGAGTTGGATGTGCGATACGGTGGTGCGTGAAGCTCACCTCGAAGTGCAACCGGAAGGTGCGACGCAACCTTTTTGTGTGAAAGCCGAAGGAGAAGTTTTTGCTTCGCGCAGTGGCAAAGCCGCCTATTATGTGGCGCGTCTCAAACAATTGCAAGATGGAGTGCGCTATCGCTATCGAGCTGTGACCAACGGGAAGGAATCGCCTTGGTATGATTTTCAAGTGACGAATCCAGACACGAAAAAAGATGTGTCGTTTCTCTTCTTTGGCGATGTGCAAGATAGCATCAACGGAGTGAGCCATCGTTTCATTCAGCAGGCTTGGACGCAGCACCCAGGTTCAGACTTTGTGGTGTTTGGTGGAGATTTGACCGAGCGTCCCACTGATGCTTATTGGGTAGAAACCTTCCGCGGATTGGATTCCATTGGTCAGCGACTGCCTGTGCTTTGCGTGACCGGCAATCACGAATATCTGAAATATCCTTTGCGGAAATTGGAACGCCGTTTCTCACTCGTGTTCTCCTATTTCCTCAAATCGATGGTGGGAGAGAACCAAGTGTACACGCTGCGCTACGGAGAGGTGCAATTGTTTCTCCTTGATTCCAACAGAGAGTGGCCTTATTTGGCACAACAGGCTTCTTGGTTGCGCCAGAAACTAGCCGAGAGCACCGCGCGCTGGAAAGTGGTGGTGTTGCATCATCCTATTTATTCCATCAAATCGAAAACCAACGATTTGTTGCAAAGATGGGAATTTGCTAGTTTGCTCAATGAAAATGTGGACTTGGTGTTGCAAGGTCACGAACACGCTTATGCGCGAATGACGCAGTGGGAGGGAAATCGCCGTGTGCCACCCATTTACACTGTGAGTCATTGTTCTCCAAAATACTATCGCTTTAGTTTTGACGAACGTTTCGATCGGTTCGGTACGGGTTTTCAGACTTATCAACACGTTGCTATTCATGGAGATACACTCTCGATGAATGTCTATAATGCGGTGACCGGAAAATTGTATGATCGCGTGGATATCGTCAAAGGAATGCACGATCACTCCACGATCATCGACCGCGGTAAGGATATTCCAGAAATCTTGGATTTCACACCGAGACCTGGAAATAAGAAAGATGCAGCCTTTGCAGCGCGCATCAATGATTACAAAGCAAAAAAAGGAATTAAATAACCAGTTGTTTCTCTATGAAATTTCTGCATATCATCACTCCCGTCAAAGACAGCATCGACAGTACGCTCGAAACGATGCGTGCTGTGCTGGATAGCGATTTGACAATGCCGTATGCCTATACGATTTACAATGATAATTCTACTCCCGAAAACACTGCGCGACTCCACAGCGAGGCAGAAAAAATGGGAGTGAAGGTGGTGGATTTGTCGGATTTGACGGATCATCCTTCGCCGAATTATCTCTTTGTGTTGCGTCGTTGTCAGCAAGAATGTTTGGCCGCTGATGCTGGTTTGCTCATTGTGGAGAGTGATGTGACGGTGAAGCTCAACACCTTGCAAGGATTGGTGGATGGAGCTTTGGCGCGTGAAGATTGCGGCATTGCAGCAGCCGTCACGGTCGATGCTGAAGAACAAGTGAATTATCCTTATCTCTACGCGAAAGGTTGGGAGGGGATTGTCGATTCGCGCAAACATTGTTCTTTTTGTTGCTCACTACTCACTCCAAAATTGCTCGCTGCATTTGATTTTCAGCGATTAGACGACACAAAAAACTGGTTTGATGTGACCATTTCTCACGAGAGTTTGGCAGCAAAACTGCACAATTATCTCTTTTGTCATCTCACGGTCTTGCATCGTCCCCACGGCAGTCGTCCGTGGAAGCAACTGAAATATAAGAATCCACTCAAATACTATTGGATAAAATGGACGAAGGGATTCGACAAAATTTAAGTGCGACACAAACTGCCGACAATTTGTCGAAACAGTGTGCGCAAACAGCGTCAGCTTCCTCCGCTTCGGAGGACAATATCTCTGCAAGTTTACCCCTGGTGTCGGTGATTATACCGCTCTATAATATGGAGGAATTTGTGAGGGAAACGTTGCGCAGTGTGCTCACCTCAAGTTATCGCAACATTGAGGTGATTGTGGTGGACGATGGTTCCACGGATGCTTCTCCTCGCATTGTGGCAGCAATGGCAGCGCAAGATGCGCGTGTGACGTTGTTGCAGCAGGAGAACGCAGGGCCTAGTTGCGCGCGCAACAAGGCTGTTGCTGCATCGCAAGGTCGCTACATTCTTCCCGTAGATGCCGATAATTTGTTGGCACCTCAGTTTATTGAGCAAGCCGTTCGCATTTTAGAAACTCAACCTAGCGTGAAAGTGGTGCGTCCGACGATGGAATTCATCGGTGACAAACAAGGACTTTGGCAACTTCCGGAGTTTTCGCTCGCTTTGTTGGCGCGACGCAACCACATCGACACTTGCGCGCTCTATCGTCGTGAAGATTTCGACCGCGTGGGTGGTTATTGTGAAACGATTATTGCACGAGAAGATTGGGATTTCTGGATTGCTGTGCTCAAAGATGGGGGTGATGTGGTGCGTTTGCCCGAAGTGGGATATTATTATCGAGTGAGAAAGCAGTCGAAGCGCATTCGAGATCGCAAATTGAAGGCGCACGTCACTGCAGTGCTCAATCAGCGACATCGTGCTTTCTTTGAAGAGCAACTCGGAGGGCCGTTGCGCAAGATGCGCTCTTGGTCGCGCTGGATCAATTTCCTTACACGTCCGCTGCGCTATTGCAAAGTGGTTACGGCAGAAGGGGTTGCACCAACGGTGAAACGATTTGTAGATTATCTCCCTTGGCGATTCTCGCAAGAGGGTCGCGAGATTTTCAAAAATCGCAATGCCATTCGTCAATACGAACTCGGTGACGATTCGGTGGTGGTGAAACAATTCACGCTTCCCATTGCGTTCAATCGGTTTGTTTATCGTTGGTTGCGCAAGAGTAAGGCGCAGCGTTCCTATGAATATGCTATGCAACTTCGTGCGCTTGGTGTCGGTTCTCCCGAACCTCTTGGTTTCTGCGACACAGGCTCCCTCTGTCAAGTGGGATATTGTTATTACGCATCGCGCACTTCAAAGTTGCGCTATAACTATCACGAAGCGGTGAATGGAAAGCAGCCCGATGAGGACAAGTTTTTGCGCACTTTGGCGAAAACTGTGGCACGAATGCACGAAGGTGGTTTTTGGCACAAGGATTTATCGGGAAACAATATCCTCTGGGATAGATTGGACGAAGAGGGAAATCCCTTAGATGCTACTGCATCTGCGCACCAAGATTATAAAATAGCAATAGAACTCATCGACCTCAATCGTATGCGCTTGGGGAAGGTTTCTCAGGAATTGGGATGTGCCAACTTTCAGCGCATAGGAATGTCTGAAAAACAGCAAATGTTGGTGGCAGAAACTTATGCTGCTGAGCGTGGTTTTGACGCAAAAGAATGTTTTCAACATATTGTTGCCGCGAGAAATCGCCTTCTCGGGCGATAGTTGGGTGAGAATGGCTTTTGGTCTTGAATGGTTGGACTGTGTAGTATGTAGTTTTCTATTTTTGACTTGGCTGTCTCTTCGTTTACTTTCCGTAGTTCACTATTCATTGCGTATCTCCACTTTTATTCTTCCTCTTCATTTTTCTTGAAATCGAGAGTTTTCTTTATGTCAGTCAATGCTTTTCATATCGCTTTCGCAAGTAACGATGCCTATGTGCCATATCTTGCGGTGACTTTGCAGAGTCTTCTGTCTCATCAACCCGAAGTTGAAGGACGGCAGTGGATTGTTCATATACTCACCGATGGTATGTCAGAAGGGAGCATTCTATCTCTGGAAGAAATCGTGAGCAAACGAGCCGATTTTAGACTCGAAGTGCACGTGGTGTCTACTGAATCTTTTTCGGAACTTCCTGATTTGGGGTATTCCATCTACACTTATCTGCGCTTCCTTTTGCCTACTGTGCTTCCTGCGGTCGATAAAGTGTTGTATTTAGACGTGGATCTCTTGGTTGCTGATGATATTTCGGAGTTGTTTCTTGCTCCAACCGACACTGCCATAGCTGCTGTTCCTGAGTTTTGGAATCAAAAACATCGCAAAAAGTGGCAACTTCCAGAAGACGCTTTCTATTTCAATGCGGGAGTTTTGCTGATTAATTTATCGATTTGGAGAGAGAAGGATTATGCACAATCACTCATTGATTGGTGCGAAGAACATCAAAAACGATTGAGATTTCCTGACCAGGATGCACTCAATGTGGTGTTGCAGGATGATGTGTCGTGGCTTCCTTTGCGCTACAACGTGATGTACAACGATATGGAGCGCACAGACTATTATGAAAATGCGCGTTTCCAAACGGAAATCGGCGATTGTTTGTATCGTCCTGCCATTATTCACTTTGCAGGTTGCGCACCTTGGTTTGACGACAAGCGCAAACATCCCTACCATCATCTGTGGTGGGAGCAAAATGCACAAATGAAATCTCCACAATCCCCTCGCGCAAGTTTGAAAGGATGGAAAAGACGCAAGTTTTTCTTCAAACAAATTTTCTATAAACTCATTTCGCGCTATCCATCTTTGGAACAGTTGCAAGAAAAGTATCAGCAAGTACTGAAAAAATCGCAGTCAAAATCGCAGTAAAATTATTTTGCTGCTTAATTATCAACACCATTTTTGTACTCAATTATCGGCATAAACCTTTTGCTGCTTAGTTGTCAACACAAGTATGAAACACGCTTATCTCATCTTAGCTCATCACGAACCCGAGGTTCTTCGTCTGTTGCTCACACTTATCGATGATGCGCGCAATGATATCTATTTGCACATCGATGCTCGTTCGCAGCAACTTTATGACGAATTCAAGGATTGGCAACCACGGTCGGCGCGTTTCTTCCTGCTTTCCCAAAGAGAGAAACCCGATTGGGGACAAGTGAGCATTGTGCGCGCTGAGTTGTTGCTTTTCTCTGCAGCTTTGCAGCAAAACGAGTCTTATGCCTATTGTCATCTGCTCTCGGGAATGGATCTTCCTTTGAAGTCGCAAGATGAAATCCATGCTTTTTTTACAAAACATCAAGGAAAGGAATTTCTGCATTGTGGTTTTGATGAGGCTTCCAGATACGTTGCTTTTAAACGTTCCAATCGTCACTACTTCTTCTTGAAATCTTTGTGTAAACGGAAGGATAGAACTCTCTTAGACAGATTTAAGAAATTATTAAGCAAAGGAGTTACGAAAGTGGAGGCGAGGATAGGCTATCGCCGTTATTCTCGCAAAAAAAACTTCTGTTATGGCGCACAGTGGGGGAGTTTTACACTTGATTTTTGTGCGTATTTGGTGAAACATTCCGCTGAGATTCTGAAGACCTTCCGCTACATGTACTGTTCTGATGAACTCTACAAACAAACGTTGTTGATGGATTCTCCGTTTGCAGAACATTTGTACTGCTGCAATTCGATTCCCAATGACTGCTCACAACGTTTTATCGATTGGAGTAGAGGAAATTATGGACATCCCCACACATTCGAGGAAGAAGACTATGATTTGTTGGTGCAAAGTCCTTATATGTTTGCTCGAAAATTTTCATCTACTCATCCGAAACTTCTCAAACTTTGGTATGATAGGTTAGCAAAGAAGGAGTAACGAGAAAATAGCACTCTCCAATATAAAGCAACACTCTCTCCAATATAAAACAACACTCTCCCAAAATCACAGGATTTTGGGAGAGTGTTGTAGTTTTATTTGAGAGATTTGTACTACATCAACCCATAGTAAGTTGTTCAATCAGTTGTTCGTATTCCTTTGCAGCCGCTTCAAGAGAAAAGCGCGCCGCTTGAGAACGCACATTTTCGCTCATCTTTTGTCGCAGTTCATCATCTTTTGCGAGTTTCATCAAAGCGTTGGCGAATGCATCGATGTCGAAAGGAGGAATGAGCACACCATTCTCCCATTGAGGAGACATTTGTTCGCGCATCCCGTCGCAAACGTCAAATCCCATTGTCACTACACCGCACATTTGCGCTTCTGTAATCACCAGTGGCCAACCTTCAAAGGTAGAAGTCAAACACAGAATAGAGGCTTTATTCATATATGGAGTAGCATCTTCTTTGTACCCTTCGAATGTGACGCGTGGCAATTTTTCTTTCTGTGCGAGATGTTCCAATTTCTTTCGGAAAGGTCCGTCACCCACAAATTTAAGTTCCCAGTCTGGAAGTTCGTGATGTGCTTTTTTCCAAACTTGTAAGAGTCTTTCGGGACGTTTGTCTGCAAATTCAATACGTCCCACAAACAAAATCACCTTTTCTTTGTCTACTACGGGAGAATTTACAGTTTTACTCCCATTGTGTAACACCTTGATTTTCTGTGCTAAGCTCTTGTCAAATGAAAACGTGTCTAACAACGATTGGCGATATCCCTCGCAGAGCACAGTGTAAGCATCAACTTCGTGAAGTCGTGTGAAATAGCGACGCAATTGTCTTTTCTTATAAACCTGAAAAACATAGATTTTCCAGAAGTCGTGAAAGATCCAGCGCAACACACGGCTAGGATTTGTCAAAGCCAACGCTTTCAGTTTGCTGATTTTTGCAATACTTTCCCAGAATGGAATACTGTGTAAACTGTAAATAATTTTGCATCCAGCACCTTCTCGGAGTTCTTTGGTGTAGCGATAATAAAAGCCTGGAATGAAACAAAGTTGGATGTTTCTTTCTTTGAGCGATTTTACGAGAAAAGGCAAAGCCTCTGCTTCTGTTTTCCTCATTTTTTGCGGTTGTTTATGAGGAATCTCAATCACCTCATAATCCAACGAACCACGAGTGGAGGGGGCTTTGTAGCAAAACAAAGTAATCTGATGACCATTTGCAGCCAATTGCTCTACAATGTCAAGGCAAATTTTTCCGGTACCACCGCCGGGGAATTCAGCATTAAAGAAAAAAGCGACAGGTGTTTTTACCATACTCGACGACGTTGTGCGTTGTGAGGAATTCAATAAACGCGTTCTTAATTATATAGCTATATGCAGCAACTCAATCAATGAGCAGTATTCTTTTTGTTTCTCTCATCCCACTCCTGTTTTGTGCGTTTCCAGCGGTTGTGCGTCCAGAGCCAGAGATGGGGATTAGCTTCGATGCTCGCTTCCAAAGCCCGTGCATAAGCGTCTGTAATAGGGTAGGGAGAAACCTCCGCAGATATTGTTTTATCCGCTTCGTTTGCTTTAGAAGAATCTTGGAAGTCAGGATGCAATTCAATGAGTTCAGCACGATATTCACCGCGGTGAGGACGCGTCACCTCAAGATAAAAGTAGCGTGCACCCACTTTCTGACCAATTTTCTCCGCACCCGTAAAGAAAGACGTTTCGTGGTGCAGAAAATCGCACCAATGGTGCATTGCTTCCCATTTTGGAGCCTGATCCGAAATAAAACCAATCATTCCCTTCTCTCCACCCTTTTCCCACGTCAAAATGGTGCGCAACGTTTCCTTCATCGCAATACTTGTAGCCCCCATTCTGCCGCGAACGTGCAAGAAAAGTTTGTCCATCAACGGACTATGGAGCGGATGATAAATCTGTCCAAACTGCACCCCACCTTCGCTCCACAAAGGCAACGAAGAAACCCATTCCCAGTTGCCCAAATGACCAAGATAGATGAATACAAATTGATGTTCTCCCTCGCGGAGTTCACGGAGCACTTCGTGCAGGTTCACAAAATCCATACGTCGATAGAGTTCTTTGCGAGAAATAGACATCAATTTTAGCGTTTCCACAATATAGTCTGCAAACCAATGGTAGAAATCACGCTCAATTTTTGCACGTTCCTCCTGCGAACGTTCAGGAAAAGCCTCTGCCAACTGACGTTGCACAAGTTCGCGCCGATATTTCATCACGTGAAACACCAGCGGAAAGACAAGACTGTCTGCAAAAAAATAGTGCAGGCGCAGGGGGAGAATGGAACACAACCACCACAGCGCGCGGCAAAGAGAAAATAATACTTGCACGAGTGCAAAGTTACGCATTTTCTCCGAACTCCCTTAGGTTTATACCGCTAATTTCCCGTTCCAAAAGGTGCTAAACAGCGGAATCCTCACAAAAATACGATAAAGCCGAGGTAAAATTCCTAGCATCTCCCGAAAAATCAGTAACTTTGCCTAGAGGCAGAATGCCCTTATCTCCAACGACGAAATGACAATCACTAACGATGCAGGAAGAACAGCCCATTAACGACGCAATGCAAAACCCGAACGCTGAACCTAACTCCGCAGCAGAAAACACCAACACCGCGCTCCACTCGGAAGCCGCGGAAGCCGCTGTGGATTTTGACCCAGCAGAGATGAAACAAGATGAAACAGTGAATGTGCATCCCCTCACTGGAATGTATCAAAACTGGTTTCTCGATTATGCCTCCTATGTAATTTTGGAGCGCGCAGTGCCCCATCTCTACGATGGTCTCAAGCCCGTGCAGCGCCGCATCTTGCACACGATGAAGCGAATGGATGATGGACGCTACAACAAAGTAGCCAACATTGCCGGTGAAACGATGAAATTTCACCCCCACGGTGATGCCTCCATTGTGGATGCACTCACCCAAATGGGACGCCAAAATTTGCTCATCGACTGCCAAGGTTCGTGGGGAAACATCCTCACCGGCGATGAGGCCGCAGCTCCGCGTTACATCGAAGGACGACTCACCAAGTTTGCCCTCGATGTGCTGTTCAATCCCAAAACCACAGAGTGGAAACTCTCCTACGATGGTCGCAATAAAGAACCCATTGCGCTACCAGTGAAATTCCCCCTCCTGCTTGCACAAGGAGCAGAAGGCATCGCCGTGGGGTTGAGTGCTAAAATCCTTCCCCACAACTTTGGCGAACTCTGCCAAGCCGCCATCTCTTATTTGAAGGAAGAAGATTTCACCCTCTATCCCGATTTTCAAACCGGCGGACTCATCGACGTTTCGCGCTATAACGACGGACTTCGTGGAGGATCCGTCAAGGTGCGTGCACGAG
>CAJPLH010000015.1 GCA_905371275.1 Prevotellaceae bacterium | reverse complement strand
TTGTGCGCACAGACTTCCCCCTTTCCTCCCTCCCCGTAGTGGGGAAATACTTCCGAAAAGGATAATTCTCTTTTCTCTAAATCCTCACATTCGTCCATTCGTTTCCTTTATCTTCGTATGTCAATCAAGAGTTTCCGCTTAGAAAATGGTCTCCGCGTGGTGGTGCGCCATCACTCCTCTGAAGTGCTCCATTGTGGCTACGTGTTGTGCACAGGCACCCGTCACGAATCTCCCGAAGATAGTGGCATGGCGCACTTCATAGAGCACATGACGTTCAAAGGAACGGAGCGTCGTCGGTCTAGACAAGTCAATGACTATCTGGAGCGAGTGGGAGGAGAACTCAATGCCTTCACCAGCAAACAAGAAACGGTGTACTCTGCCACTGTGCTGCGCAAAGACTTTTCGCGCGCTGTCGATGTGCTCACCGACATTGTTTTCCACAGCACATATCCCCAAGCTGAAATCGACAAGGAAGTGGAAGTCATCATCGATGAAATCGACAGTTACCGCGACAGTCCCGCAGAATTGATTTTCGATGAATTCGAACAGTTGGTCTATGGCGATGCCCCTCTTGGACGCGACATTTTGGGAAATCCCGAACGCTTGCGCACTTACACGCAAGCCGACGCTTTGCGCTTCTCGCAACAGCACTACGTGCCGCAAAACGCCGTGTTTTATGTTTCTGGTCAAGTGGAATTGCGCACCATCATTCGCCATTTAGAGAAGTGGCACGGCTGCAAACTTGTTGGCGATATTCAGGAAGGAAACACGCCAGAGACTGATGATGAGGAGGAACTCGCTCAACCGCAAAATGCTCAACCGCACATCGTTCCCGCGGCTCCGAGTCTTCGTCGTGTGAAACGCGGCACGCATCAAGCGCACGTCATGATGGGCGGCATCACCTTTGGTGCTAACGACTCTCGCCGTGCTGCCCTCGCATTGCTCAACAACATCTTGGGAGGTCCTGCCATGAATTCGCGGCTCAATATGGCAGTTCGTGAGAAATGTGGACTCGTTTATAGCATCGATGCCTATCTCAATACCTATCCCGACACGGGATTTTGGAACCTCTATTTTGGTTGCGACCTCGAAGACATTGATCGTTGCTGTAAACTCGTGGAGCGCGAATTGGCAAAACTGTCGCAGCAACCATTGACGCCTCGTCAACTTCGTGCTGCGCAAGAGCAATTTTGCGGACAAATCGGCATATCCACCGAAAATGCAGAAAGTGCAGCGTTGGCGATGGCAAAACAATTTGCCCATGGTGGCACTCATCGCAATATCTCGCGTCTTTACGACCGTATTCGAGCCGTAACTGCCGAACAAATTCAACAATTAGCTGCCGACATTTATCGTCCCGACGCGCGCTACACGTTGATTTATCAATAGTTTACAATGCCAAGAGGGAGATTAAGGGCAAACTACTGCGTTATTTTGAAACTCAGTTTTACTCACGTCCATCCTGTTTCCACTTGATGCCTTGCCTTTATCCCTTCGTGACACCCCCAATGGAGATGCTGCAAAAATGAATTTTGCAACACCTCCATTTTTTTTCGACGTGTTGTTTCTTCGAAAGTGACGTGTTGTTTCTTCGAAAGTGACGTGTTGTTTTTTTCAAAAACGACGTGTCACTTTTTCAAAACGACAGGTCGTTTTCTGCGGATGTTTGGGAGTGGAAAAACAACATAGAAGAAAGAGAAAACGAATACCGAGAATTTTATTGTGAAAATAGCTATAATCACCCTTCCTCGCGCGCACGCGTACGCGCACATCACAGGAGTTTTTATCTTTTTGCTGTCACAAGTGTCACAGTCTTCTTAATAACTCGCTACTATTCAGTTTGTTACGATTGATTTTATGAGTATTTTAACAATTATGCAACTCAATCACCGAAAAATCATCGAAAAACCACCGAGAAGTATTTCCTAAAATACTATTTTTCTCATCTGATTTTCACCCAAGTGTGACACTTGTGACAGCAAAAAAACAACATCGCTGTTGGAAGGCGCGCGCGTGCGCGTACACTCACGCGTATGCGCTATGTGCGCGCGAGGCTTGTCTGTTTTTCATCGGTGCGGTTGCGGGCGTGTTATCTGTTGTGGCATCTGCGCTGTTGCGAGTAGGGTGGTGCAGGGCTAGTATATGCTATGCAGGCGAGCGTAACACGTGCGGAGTGCACTGCACAAAAATACAATGATACCCAGGAAATGTAATATGGAAGTGTCAAAAATGATGGTGTTTGAAATTGAATTGTCACTTTTCTGCGATTTTTTCCCTCTTTGGAGCAATATCGACCCATATACTTATAGGGCGCATCACCACAGTGCAATTTTGTTCCACCAACTCAACCTCTGGATTGCACTTGATGCTTGACTCTACGATCAACAATTGACACAGACAGAAACTAATTTGGGGTTCCTTTCAAAAGGAGTTTACAAAAGAATATTGTAATTTTGCACTTGCAGGTTGACTCTACGACGATAAGGTGTTGTCTGTTGTCTGCTCAGAATTGTAGAAAATTGGTTTGGTTAATATATAACAGTAATGATAAGGATTAGAATTAGAAGAGTAGTCAGCCTTTTAATGCTCTTGATGGCTATGAATGCTGGTGCTCAGATTTTAGGTGTGCAAAAGTCTCAAGACCTTGCAGTTGTTGTACACAAACAACTTAATTTGGAGAATTGCGGAGATAGGCAAGAAGGGCTATCACTCAACGACTCGATTGACGAGAATAAAGGTGTTGAGTCGCAGTCGCAATGCTCCGTTCCTAGACAAAAATTGAAGCGCAGTAGCATTGGTTTGAAATTTATGGGGCTTAGCTTTCATCCGCTTAGTGGAAAACCTAATGCAGAGTTGATGCCTAATCGTTTAGATAAACAGGCTTATTTTGTTTTGGACTTAGGGGCTCTCCTTTCGTATGAATACTTTATAGTGCCTGATGTGCTTTCTGTTAAGTTTATACAGGGGTTATATGCGGATTGTGCTGCCCAGTTGGCTGGTGTGACGAGTATTGGTTTGCGTGCCCGCATTTTCCAAATTGGTCGGCATAGCCTCTTAGGGGGAATTGGTCCAACGTGGATTTATCGACATAATTGGTTTCGCATCCCTAACTATGTAGATACGAAATACTACAAAGGAACACCGACAGATAAATGGCAGTACAAGTTTTTATGGTATGGAGGAGAATTAGAGTACAAGTTTGCGATTAGTTCGAAACTGGATTTTGCTACGATTTTTGTGCCAGGATATCCTGACCTTATGGCATTTGCAGTTGGAATCAATTATAAGTTGTAAACTTCTGCTGGGGGGGTAAGAAGTACAGACTTTTCCCAATATAACCCCAAATCGGGCATTAGACCGTTCGTTTTACTCGTAGGGCAAATCAATGATGGCAAAAAGCGAGCCTAGTCGAGAGTTGTTCGGCTAGGCTCGCTTGGGAGAATGTGGATGAAAGACATCATCCTAAAGAGTTTCGTAAAGAGAGGTCAAAGTACTGGATTATCGCTTCTTGGCGTTGGCCAGTTTGATGGAATTTTTTACCCGATAGCGTGGAGTGGCTTTCTTGGCCATCAACTGTTGAGGTTGTTTGGCGGCAGAGTTCTTAGCCATTTCCTTGCGTCTGTCGGCGCGTTCTTGCCATTGCGTCATAGTGTAGTAGCGTCCCGTGGTGGGATCGAGCAATTGCAATTCGGGTAGGATGGGAGAAGCTTTCTCCTTGCTGGCTGGAGCGGTGGCTTTCACCACGGGAGTTACTTCAACTGATGCCACTCCTGCTTGCACCATATCAATTTGTTTGGCGGCAGCTTTGGAGAGGTCGATGATTGTGTTGCGACGATAGGGTCCACGGTCAGTGACTTTCACTACAACAACTTTGCCGTTTTTGGGGTTGCGCACGTGGAGGAGCGTCCCGAAGGGCAGTGTGCGGTGAGCACAAGTGAGGGAGTCTTTGTTGTAGGCCGAACCGTCGGCAGTTCGACGACCGTGCCATCGGTCGCCATAGTAGGTGGCGTTTCCCACTTTGGTGTGCTTCTCGTCGGTTTGTTTAGTGGCGAAAGCACTGCTTGCTAGTGAAAGCGAAGCCAAGAGGGTTACGGCAAATGATTTAATATGCATTGTTTGTGATTTGCGACAAGGCACATCCTTCGACTTTGCGGAACAAAGTGGAAACAATGCGGTTACTCAAATGGGAATTTGAGGAGCTGGAGCTTCCGTGGCAGGGGGAACGGCTCCAAGGAATACTAAAAACGGGAGAAAAGGGGCAAATGGTGAGTCTTGAATCTGAAACGATGATTGACAATATATTGCTTCGTCTTCATTTTCAGCCATTTGCTTTTCTGTCCTGTCTTAGCCTTCCCAAGAGAAAGCACAAAATGAGCGTTTTGTGACCTTCTCTAGCTCGGCCTTGCCATATTAACAGCACAAAGGTACAAAATAAGGTCGCCTTTCCCATAGTTTTTTGAGAAAAGCGACCTTGCAAATGTTAAAACCGCCGTTTTTGCTATCTTGTATGTTGCAAAATGGAGGATAATAACCCCTTCTTCGGTGGAAAACTAGTGTCAGAGGAGAGCACAGTTCTGAGGATTTTGCGCAAATTTCTCTTAGTGAATTGCTCCTTGTCGAAGGAAATTAGCGTTTTACCAGAACATCCAGGGCAGAAGAGTGTGCTACGAACTCCGGTGCGAAGGTGCATTGCACCGTTGAGATGCCGCCACTAAATTCTCCTGAGCGGATGACTACCATCTCGTCATAGAAGGTGTGCTTGCCTTTTGCCAAATGCTCGAAGAAGTATTCGTTTTCCGTGTCGCGCACCATACGATAAGCAGTCAAATCGTTCATCCACGTCATTCCAGAAAATGGATGTTTCGACTCGAAGGCAGCAGGACGCGCGGATTTCAAACAAACGTGGTCGAAGTCGCGATCAGCTTTGAGCGTGTAGACCCAGCGTACGTGGTCTCCCACTTTGAGTTCTTGGGATGTTTGGTTGTTTTTGACAGAAAGTGTCTTCCACTTGCCATCGTGCAGCACTTGCAGGCTGCGCTCTATTTGGAAACCACTGCCTTGTGCTGTGATTTCTTCGGGAGTGGCGGTGTAGGTGGCAGAAACTGCGCCCCAGGTAAGGCCGCGTAGCGAGGTGTCGAGTGAAGACAACAGGGAGTAAGCGGCGTCTGTGGTGGCACGCGAATTGTTCCACACCTGCGTGTGTTTCGATTGCAGGAGCCACAGTTGCATTTCCTCCGTGATTTGTTGACGTCCAAGGGGCAAACGCTGGCAGGCGGCCTCTGATGCCTTGGCTAAAGCCTCGAGTGTCATCACTTGTGTGGGAATGCGATAGGAATCATAGCCTTGGAGGGCACGATATGTGTCGAAATAGCGTCCCATTTCGGGAGAAACGACGGTGTGTTCGATGAGACTTTGCAAAGCGATTTGTGCGAGTTCGTCGTATTTGGTGGATGCGAAGACTTGTGATTGCACGGCTTTGCCATACATCGAATAGGGATGCTTGTCGTCCTTACCCATCGCATCGAGCCAATAGCGCAATGTTGAAGTTTCTTTGCGCTGAAGCAATTGACAAAGATAGAGATAGTTGCATTCGGTTTCTCCGACGTATGGTTTCCATTCCTTCTTCTTATTCTCCATCATTTGCTCCTTCATCTTCTCGTCAAGAAATTTCAATGCTGGTTCGAGCAACTCGTGGTTGAAATCTTTTTGATGATGTAGCACTTCGGTTCGCGCCAAAAGAATGGCTATCTGCGAGGTGATGTAAGGCGAAGCCTCCATACCGGAAAACCAACTCCAACCACCCTCAGCGGTTTGTTTTGCTTTTAGACGGTCGAAGGCAGACTGTTGGTAGGCTTGTATCTCACTGTCGGAGAGGGAAAGCAAGGGGCGCAACGCAGGGGTCATAGCGCACTGAATGGCATAGAGGTTGACGGCTTGATCATAGGAAGAACCCTTGACGACTTGCATCCATTGTGGCACCAGCTCAGCAACTTCTTGGTAGGAATTTCTTTCCGTTAGCACTTCAATTTTGGCCTCTTTATGTTGGCCTAATCGTTTTTGCAAATCAGTTTTAGCCTTCTCGACGATAGTGTTCTTGTCTTCTTGGCTGCGCACTACGAAGGGTTGTGCCACAGTCAGAGAGATGTTGCGAGGGAGGATGGGAATCTCGTGCTCTTCACCATCGGAAAACGCGGGTGATTTTGCCACAGCGCGCACCAAAATTGGGGCACAGGCTTTGGGTACTTCCCATTCCCACACCTGATTGAGGGATTTTCCGGCTTCTAAATCAAAAGAGCGAGTGAAACTTTTGAGCACTTTGTGAGACGCTGCATCGAGGATTTCCAATAGTAGTTTTCCCTTGAGCAATTGCTCACTCCTATTATAGAGGGAAACAGGCCATTGCACTTTGTCTCCCTCGCGGAGGAAACGTGGAGTTGCCACTTGCGTGTTGAGTAGTTTGCGCGCCACCACCTTATCAGTCAGTGTTCCAGAATTGAGCGTGCGGTCGAAAGCAAAGGCATTAAACGTCCATTCGGTCAAACTTTCAGGAAGCACAAAACGAAGGGTTGCTCTACCGTCTGCATTTGTGCGCAGTGTAGGATTGAAGTAAGCTGTTTCTGCGAAATTTTTGCGAACAGAGTTGGCAGCATCAGAACTGTCTCCATTCTCCCCACCTTTAGCTGTCCTATTTGCTTTTAGTGGCATAGCTCGCACTTCTTCTTCTATAGAGGTCTCTTCAACGGTCATTGAATCGTCAGCAGCGGCGACTGAGATACCATTATAATATATAGGAGCGTTTGAAAAGGATTTCAACAAACCATCGCGCCAACTTACGCTAGGGTGATCTTCATCGTAGGATGAATTGTAAGAAAAGTGCGGAAAAAAGGTAGGCATCAACAGACTGGGGTCATACCAATCTCCAGAAGGCTTTTCGCGCGGAAAAAGATAGGAGAATTTCCACGGGTCTTTCTCCGTAGTCTTCCCTTTGTTGAGAAGAGCATCGAGTGAAGCGTCATACAATCGTGCGATGACATTGGCATCAGCCGGTGTGCCGTCGGGATTTGTGACGCGAAGTTGCCACTCTTCACATTGTCCAGGAGTGAGTTGAGAACGAAAAGTGCTCCACGAAAGTTGCAAACGTTTGTCGGGACGTGGACGAATAACAGTGATGGTTTTCGTGTGAAACTCTCCATCTTTCAACAGATAGAGATAAGCCGTCACCGCATCGCCGAGATTGTCTTCTTCTCTCCATTGGAAAGTGTGGGTGTATCCGTCTTTTACGTCTATCGTTTTGCGCTCAATCACACCGCGATTAGTACTCACCAAGCGGAGGAAAAGGCGTCCACTGCCATTGATGGTGAGTTTGGCTTCGTCTTTAGCCTCATTATGTGTCACCTCAAAGAGCGGTTTTTGGGGTTGTTCCTCTTCTTCTTCAGTTCGGGGAGAAATCCACTGGCTGAACCCAGTGCTCTGCACTTCGCCATCGGGAGCTACAATCTCCACAGAAAAGTTCAGACTGAGGGATGCTTCATCTTTAAATGTCCAATCTACGGGGATAGAGAAACGCCCATTTTCGTCCGTTTTTGTCTCTCCACTGCGATTTTTCAACGAACGATCCACCCCTCCTTTGTTTCTGCTGTGGTAGAAATACCAGCTGTCGAAATTTAATTTCCACTTAAGCACTGCATTCGCAACAGGAATTCCTGCGAAAGTCTCTGCCACTCCTTCAAAGTTCACGCTGTCTGTTAGCGCAAGTTTGCGAGTGAAGTCGTCGAGTTTCACCGAGAAATTCGGACGCTTATATTCTTCTACTCGGAAATACTTGGTTTCCTTTACCGGATATGGGTTGTTATTGTCATCCACCATAGCAAATTCCACAGAGAAATTCCCTGGTTTGCAGTATTTGGGGAGAGTAAATTGCGTCTGTACGACTCCCATATTGTCAGAAGTCAGCATTTGTGTCTTCACCTCTTTGCCATCGGTGTCGTAAAGTCGCGCTCTCACTCGCGTATTGGGGAGTACCTTATAGATATCTCCTTCTTGCGTATAGAGCAGAGCTGAGGCTTCCATCTTTTGGCTAGGACGATAGACTTCACGATCGGTGTAGACTTCGAAATTGTGCTTCACACTCAAATCCAAACGAGTGTGCGAGAGCTTCAGCCAGTTGGGAATTTTTGCAAAAATGGGCAGAGCGTCCAAGTCGGCTTTGTTGGTGATTTCTTCTCCAGAACGCTGATCTACTACGAGATATTCCGGAGCATCTTGGTGTCGACTAGCACTATGGAAAACTAGACGTTGACCGCGCGACACGAAACAAGGAACTAGTTCGTCATACCAACCATCTATGGAGAGGCGCATCAGATAAACACCTGATTGAGGAGTTTGAAATGAAATCGTGTCTTTGCGTTCTTCATAGGCAGGAGCAACCGCGGGAGAGAAGAATTTTGTGAAAACAGGCTTTTTCTCTCCGTGCTTTTTCAGGATTTTCTGAAGATTCTCTTGTGCTTTGTCCTCTTTACGCGCCTTTTCTAAGTCCGTAGCAGAAATGTTATTGAGACGATAGAGTCGCAGACTTGCATTCTGCACGTTGCGGAATTTCACAGTGAGCACCATCTCTGTTTCTGGGTAGAGCGCGTGATCCACTTTCTCTAATTTGTAGTCAGTCCAATTCACTTCAAAGGTGGGATAAGTATGTTCTTTGATGAAATTCTTGAACTCGTGGGTGTAGTCCGCATACTTCTTCGCATATTCTTGCGCCAATGCTATCGCTTTAGGCAACTGCATCTCGTGATGCTCCTTATCACTCACCAAGAGATGGCATTGCAGTGCTGCCACCTCGCCAGCTTCTGGGAGATGTCCATAGCGTGTCAGCACTTTTTCCACCGCTTCCAAAGTCACTTGTGCTGATGGGAAGGCAAATTGCAATTCTTCGCTCGCATTTTCGTCGTCCTCCAAAGAGAGTGTTTCTGTTAAACTCTCCAGATAAGAGCCTCCTTTCGCTTGAAGGAGCAAAATCTCAGCCTGCAACGCAGCGCGCTCTTGGTGATTCTTAAGGAACAGGTCGCGCGACTTTTCGAGTAGTGCAATAAATTCTGCAACGCTGAATGGACGTTTGGAATAAGCATCTTCGATTGTAAATAGATGTTGGAGTAGCACCACCAGAAGGTTGTGGTCTATGCTTGCCGCAGCTTTGGGAGAAGCATCGAAGAGCGCGTCATAATCCTCTACTTTAGCAGCTGCCAACTCTGGAAGGTGTTCAAAGGCAACTCGAAAATATTTGAGCGAACGCGCGAGCTGCCTTTGAGTCTTCTCACTTTCTTCTCCGATATTTTCGGCAGATTCATCCTGTATTTCGTCTTCTATATCCATTGATTCGTCATCAAAGAAATTGTCCGGGAAGTATTCCTGATACAGTACTTGAGCCAGCACGAAATTCCACAAGGCACGAGACACTGTGTGGGTGTCAGCAGCGCAAAATTGCTCCATTTCTTCAATCACCCTTTGAGTGCTATCGGAAGAAATCTCTTCTTCCAGCTGATAAGTGGAGAGCATCGCTGCAATCAGATGCGAAGCATTGTTGGTTTTCTGTGCTTTTTGATGAATCACATTGACTACTTTTAGCGCACTTTGGGGTAAATCCTGCTTGCGGTGTTGTTCCACATTTTTCCACAAATCCTTGAAAGTTTGCGTAGTCGCGTCCTTCTGTGGAGGTGTATTTGTCGTGCGCTCAGCTTGCATTTGAGAAGCTCCCAATAATGAGGGAAGTACAAGAGCGATAAGAGTCTTTTTGTCCATAAGCAGTGAGTTTTTCTCGAAGAGAATCCGAAATAGGTGAGGTAACAAATAAGGTCTTAGATTCCAGAGGTTCATCTCCTTAAAAATACAGACCATTAAGGTCGGAAAAACAATCCGTTTCTGAATGACAAAGTTAGTAGAATTCCATAGAAATACCAAAGTGTTACGTCAGAAAATGTGTAGTTTAATGGTAAATTTATATTTTATGCAGACGCTACTTTGTGGAGTGTTGAGAAATTTGTACATTTGCTCCACACAACAAACAATACAACAACAAACAACACGCATACTTAACTATGAATCATAAAATGCAAGCGCATCTTCCACAAATCGATTTGGACAAGATGCAAGCTGTTTTAGATATTGAGACACGCTATGTCACAGGAAAAATAACTCTCGAAGAAGGACGTAAAGAAGTGGCAGAGCGTGTGGGGAAAATCCGTCCCTTCCACCTCGCTTTCATCGAACAAACGCTCATCGAACACACCGACGAAGAGTGCATCCGCGAAAACATGGCGCAAAAAATCCAACTCTTTGAAGGATATATGGACTATTCTCGTCCCAATGTCCCCGAAGATCATCCTCTCTCTCGCTATTATCAAGAGAACGAGGAGATGAAGCGCCTCCTCCTTGCCGTGGAAGACTTGGTGCAATATCCCGTCATCAAGAATCAGTGGTTGGAGCTTTTTGACCAACTTCGCAAATACCCCATCCACTATTCACGAAAGCAAAACCAGCTCTATCCCCTTTTGGAACAAAAAGGCTTCGACCGTCCCACCACGACGATGTGGACTTTTGACGATATGGTGCGTGACAACATCCGCGATGCCTATAATCTCCTCGAAGCAGGCAACGAAGAAGAGTTCATCAAGTCGTGCAAAAAACTCATTTTCTACGGTCGCGATTTGATGGAGAAGGAAGAAACCATCCTCTATCCCACTTCTTATGCCATGATCACGGCCGAGGAATTTGAAGATATGAAAGAGGGTGATTTGGAAATTGGATACGCCTTCTTCACCCCTGCGGAGAAGCGTGTCAAAGGCACAACCGTTGCTGGAAAATCCACCGACACTCCTGCATCTTCCGCTCCCGAAGCCGCTGGGTTTGCCGCCGACTTGCAACAACTTCTCTCCAAATACGGCTATTCTGCCGGAGGAAGCGAGAAACTCGATGTCACCACTGGTAAACTCACCTTGGAGCAAATCAATCTCATCTATCAACACCTGCCTTTCGACATCAGTTTTGTAGATGAAAACGAACTCGTTTGCTTCTATTCCGACACCGATCACCGCATTTTCCCACGCAGCAAAAACGTCATTGGCCGCCAAGTGATGAATTGCCATCCTCGCAAGAGTGCTCACGTGGTGCGCGAAGTCATCGACAAACTCCGCAGTGGAGAACAAGACAAAGCTGAGTTCTGGATCAACAAACCCGGGTTCTTCATCTACATCATTTATGTAGCAGTGCGCGATGCTGAAGGCAACTTCCGCGGAGTCATCGAAGTGATGCAAGACTGCACCCACATCCGCGCCCTCGAAGGCTCACAAACTCTCCTCAAATGGGCGACCGATGAAGGGATTCCCACGGAAGCTCCCACGGAAGCTCCCACAGAAACTCCCTCGGACGCTTCATCCCATCAGCCTACCCCTGACGCAGGCGATGCAGCCGACAGTGCTTCCAACAACGAAGGACTGCAATACGACAGCGAAGGACAAGTAGTCATCACCCCCACCACTCACTTGATGGACTTATTGACTCGATTCCCCGACTTGCGCAATCGTTTGACAGAAATCTCCTCATTGTTCGCAATGCTCCGCACGCCTTTCGGCAAAATAATGGCAAAAAAAGCCGATGTGCAGAAAATGAGTGACCGTTCTGGAGTGCCGCTCGACAAACTCATTGCAGGTTTGCAACGCATCACTCGCGAACTTCTTGCGCAAGGCAAGTAAACGAAATCTCAAAACTTGAAACTTAGCGCGCATTTCCTAGAAAACGAGGGGAATGCGCGCTTTTTTTGCTGGAAACATTGTGAGAGTCAGCCCTAAAAGCTCTCTGTAAATGTTAAAACAAAGGGAGAAGAACTGCATTTTTCTTCGAATAATATGCTCTATTTCAAGGTTTATTGTAACTTTGCGGTATGGAATTTATCATAGAAACCATCGATAGCATCAACACCACAGCACAAGAATTTGTGGCTGCGGTCGATCTCCGCAATAAAAGCCGCAATGTCTTCGCCTTCTACGGCAAGATGGGAGCCGGCAAAACCACCTTTGTCAAAGCACTCTGTGATGTTTTGGGAGTAGACGATGTGGTCAATTCGCCCACATTCGCCATCGTTAACGAATACCACAGCGCAGTACTGGAAGGACCAGTGTTCCACTTCGACTTCTATCGCATCAAGCACGTAGAAGAAGCCTTCGACATTGGCACCGACGACTACTTCTATTCTGGAGCACCTTGTTTCATTGAGTGGCCCGAACTCATCGAGCCACTCTTGCCCGACAATGCCGTGCGCGTCGAAATCGAAGAATTACCCGACGGTCGCCGAAAAGTGACCATCGACGTCTAGATTGCTTGCTCAGCAACGCGCTCTTCATTTTGTTTTCTCGCATTTTTAGCCTAATCTATGCACCTATTTTCTCGTTGCACCGCGGCGTTTCTATGCTGCCTTTCTGCCTTTTCGGCTCCAGCTCAAACCACAGCACTTTCTGCTGTACCTTCCTCTGTTTCAGCTGAAAAGATTTCGAACGTAGGAACTGTCGCCAACGTGCATATGCTCCCTGCTCAGCAGAAACCCTTGCTTCGCACCCTTGTGCTTACTGGCACATTGAGCAGCGACCGTAATGGAGACTTTCGTCAAATCCGTGATCTCTGCCCCAATGTTGAGGTGCTCGACCTCAGTGCAGCCACTTGCACCGAAATTCCCGACAACGCATTCCTTGGACATCGCGGACTGCGCAAAGTAGTGTTGCCCAATGGGGTGAAACGCATCGGTCGTCAAGCCTTTTTCAATTGCAAAAACCTCGAAGAAATCACCTTACCTTCTTCTGTGGAAAGCATTGAAGATGGCGCATTCAATGGTTGCTCCGCGCTTCGCAAACTCGACCTTTCGCGTGCCACATTGCGCAACGTAGGATTTGCCGCGTTTGAAGGAGTGCCCACGGCTAATTTGCCACAAGCGACTTTCGACCTTTGGACAAAGGCTGCAACAGAGAAATACTCCCTCATCCCTTACCCCACGCAATTGGAAGTGCAGCAAGGCAAAGCCCTTGACGTGAGTCGCATCGGCAAAATCGAAGCTGCACCGGCGCTAGCCAATGAAGCCGGTTATGCGCGTCGCATCCTTCGCGAACGCGCCGGATTGAACGTGTTGAGAGGAGGCGCAAAAGTGCAGCTCCTCCTTGATGCCACGGTGCAAAACGCAGAAGGCTACGAATTAGTGGTCAACAAAAAAGGCATCGTCATCAAAGGCAGCACCCCTGCTGGTGTCTTCTATGGACTCACCACGCTCGAACAACTCCTCACCGCGCAGCCCAATACGCTGGAAGCGGTGAAAATTGTGGATGCTCCTCGCACTCGTGTGCGCGAATTGATGGTCGATCCCGTGCGCACCTTCATTCCCTTTGCAGAACTCAAACGAATGGTTGTTGAAATGGCGCGCTACAAATACAATGCCATCCATCTTCACCTCGTTGATGACCAAGCATGGCGCATTGAAATCAAGAAATATCCACGCCTTGTAGCCGAAAGTAGCCAACGCCCAGCGATGGACGATATGCAATACACCAGTCCTGGTTTTTACACCCAAAACGAGATGCGCGAACTTGTGGATTTCGCAGCGAAACACCACATCATGGTGATTCCCGAAATTGAAATGCCAGGTCACGAAGTGGCTGCCATCCACGCCTATCCGCAACTCACCGTAGGCAACAAGAAAGTAGATGTACGCACCACCAGCGGTGTGTCCAACAACCTCCTCAATCCAGCTTCTGAGTTCACCTATCAGTTCCTCTTCGATGTTTTCGATGAACTCGCCACTGTTTTCCCTGCACCTTATGTGCATCTCGGAGGAGATGAGGCCGGAAATCCGCCACTCGATGATTGGACCACTGATTCTGCTTGCATCGCCCTCAAAGAAAAACTCGGCATCGCCACGCGCGACCGCTCCGAAAACTGGAAGTTGCAGAAATATCTCTTCGACCGAGTGATTGCGCATCTGCGCGACAAGCTCGGCAAGACGCCCATGTTCTGGTATGAAACGGACTTCAAGGAAATTCAACCCGGATGTGTGACTTTTGCTTGGCGTCACGGACTCACCAAAACCGCCATTGACGCAGCGCGTGCCAACAAGGCTAAAATTATGCTCTGCCCAGGTGAGCACTGCTATTTGGATTATCCCATGGACAAAGGCGACTTGCCCGAAGTGAACTGGGGAATGCCTGTGACGAGTCTCAAACGTGTCTATGAACTTGACCCACGTTGGGGACAAGATGAGGCTTTCAAACGCGATTTCCTCTTTGGTGTCACTGGTACGCTTTGGAGTGAATGTATGCCCCAGCCCGAACGCGTGTACTATCAAGCTTTCCCTCGTGCAATGGCACTAGCAGAAGTGGCTTGGACTCCACAATCGCGCCGCAACTACGACCAATTTTTGCGTCGTTTGCAGTTGGTGCAAGCCGACCAACTCCGTCGTGGTTATCCCTCTTCAAGTCGCTTTGCAGGTTATGACCAACTCCGCACTGATGGCTCGGCTACTACGAATGGCAAATAAGGAGAGTGTTGTCTGCAAATGACTCTCCGTCACCACCTTTGTGACAATCCTTTCTACGACTACTCACTTTTTTCATTGCGAGGAGATGTTGACAAATTTGTTTTGCGGCATCTCCTCTCGGTTTTACTGTGGGTTGAAGATGAAAGGATTATCCCAGATCGGTCATTAGACCGTTATAGTGACTGATTAGGGATTATGCGAAGATATATTGTGTTGGCATTACGCCGTGAAAGTAGAAATGAAATGTGGGAACTCACTTGGAATATGCGCCCCTATTAGTATATGGGTCGATATTGCCCCAAAGAGGGAAAATATCGCAGAAAAGTGACATTTTAATTTTGAATCACTCTAAATCTGCTATGTCTGTATTTCAAAATCTCGGCATGTTGCGTTTTTAGTTCACGGCTTGCCCGTAGCGCACAGACATTCGTCTACCCCCTTGTGCACGCACACACGAATTTCGTATGTGCGTACGCGTGTACACGCGTACGCGCACACATTCCAACAGCAATTTTGTTTTTTTGCTGTCACAAGTGTCACACCAAAGGAAAGAATCGTACTAAACACAACGGACATTTTTGGAAAATGACCCAACAATAACTCACTTTTTCCAAGTTCTTTCCCGTGAATTTCGGGAGTTGGAATGATTGATTTGTTAAAATACTTCCAGAATTAGCTTTATTGGATTGAAGCATAATGAATTACAAAGAAGTGTGTGACACTTGTGACAGCAAAAATGCGAAAACTCCTGTAATGTGTGCGTATGCGTGCGCGCGAGAGGGTAGAGTGTTTAGGCATTTAACAATAAATATCTATCTTGCACCCAGTGCTCGCAATTAACGGCTTGTTTTCGAAAAAACGACGTGTTGTTTTGTTGTAAACGACGGCTTGTTTTATAGAAAACGACGTGTCGTTTTGTAGTAAATGACGTGTTGTTTTACTTCAACCGAGCGCATCTTTCTCCCCATAAATTGTATAGGCAAAAGAAATTGTTGGGTTGAAGAGAATTCTTTTCGCCTATGTAATGCGGTGTTTTCAATAACATTTCCTACCTTTGCAGTCATCACACACGGAGGGGAAACCTCCACAAAAAAATACAGTACAATGAAGACTCCTATTCAAACAAATCAAGCTCCTGCGGCCATTGGTCCTTACTCACAAGCCATTGAAGCCGGTGGCATGGTGTTCGTGAGCGGACAATTGCCCATCGACCCCAAAACAGGCGAATTTGCCGAAGGTGATATCCAGGCTTTGACCCACCAGTCGCTCACCAACATGAAGCATGTGCTCGAAGAAGCAGGTCTAACGATGGCTAATGTGGTGAAAACAACCGTTTTCCTCGCAGACCTTTCTGACTTTGCGGCTATGAACGAAGTGTATGCCACTTATTTCTCAGCACCCTTCCCAGCACGCTCCGCAGTGGCAGTGAAAACTTTGCCCAAAAACGCGCGTGTGGAGATAGAATGTATCGCGGTGCGCTAATTTCCACCTCAGAACGGCAGTCGTTGTCACGCTGCAAAGGAGGAAAAATAGCACAAAAATCAGTCTAAAAATGCACAAAACAAAGATTTTTGCGCAAAAAACATACATTTTCCTGGTCATTTATTTGTGAGTGTTGAAAATAACGCTTACCTTTGCAGCCGTAAAATAGCAAAACCGACAATTAATTCATCACAAAATAACAATAATCATGTCTGAAATTGCAGAAAAAGTAAAGGCTATCATCGTTGAGAAGCTCAGCGTTGACGCAGCTGAAGTTAAGGAAGAAGCAAGCTTCACTAACGACCTCGGTGCTGACTCTCTCGAAACAGTAGAACTTATGATGGATCTCGAAAAGGAATTCGGTATCACTATTCCTGAAGAAGAATCAGAAAAGATCGCTACTGTAGGTCAAGCTATCGAATACATCGAAGCTAACGCCAAGTAATCTTAGCCTGCGCCAAAAAGGTACGGTCGCCACGCACGACCGCCTTGCAGATTGAATGTGCTAATGTGTACAGGCTACCTTGTGTGGCCAACATATTAGCACATTTAAGATTAAAACAGTTAGTGCTGACTGTCGCTTTCGTGTCAAAGAGGGCAGGAAAGCATATTCTCCACTACTTCAACTCATTCTCACAATGGAACTAAAACGAGTAGTAGTCACCGGCCTTGGTGCAATTACCCCCGTTGGTAACAATATTCAATCTACTTGGGAGAACCTTCTCAAGGGTGTTAGCGGTGCCGCTCCAATCAAAGGATTTGACGCCTCTCAATTCAAAACGCAATTTGCCTGCGAAATCAAAGATTTTGTGGCAGCAGATTTCATTGACCGCAAAGAGATTCGCAAAATGGATCTCTATGAGCAATATGCACTCGTGGCAGCAATGGAAGCTGTGAAAGACAGCGGTATGGATCTTGAGACAGTCGATAAAGACAATATCGGCGTGGTGCTCGGCGTGGGCATCGGTGGTATCCACACCTTTGAAGAACAAATCAGCGAATACGCATGTACCCACGAAGAAAAGGGACCTCGTTTCAGCCCCTTCTTCATCCCCAAGATGATTGCGGATATTGCTTCGGGTCGTATCTCCATCCAATATGGTTTCCACGGTCCTAACTACACCACAACTTCTGCTTGTGCTTCATCTACTAACGCTATTGCTGATGCCTTCAACCTCATCCGTTTGGGCAAGGCTAATGTGATGGTGACTGGTGGTGCTGAAGCGGCTATCACTCCTGGTGGACTTGGTGGTTTCAACGCTATGCACGCGCTCTCCACTCGCAACGATGACCCCACTCGCGCAAGCCGTCCATTCAGCGCAAGCCGCGATGGTTTTGTCATGGGTGAAGGTGCGGGTATCTTGATTCTCGAAGAACTTGAACACGCTAAGGCTCGCGGTGCAAAGATTTACTGCGAATTGGCTGGTGCTGGTATGAGTGCTGACGCTCACCACCTCACAGCTTCGCACCCCGAAGGTCTTGGAGCTAGCTTGGTGATGCAACGCGCACTCAAGGATGCGGAACTCCAACCCGAAGACATCGACTACATCAACGTGCACGGCACTTCTACCCCTGTGGGCGACCCCTCAGAGGTGAAAGCTATCAGCAAGGTGTTCGGTGAACAAGCTTATAAACTCAATATCTCATCTACGAAGTCTATGACTGGTCACTTGCTCGGCGCGGCAGGTGCAGTGGAAGCTATCGTTTGCTGCCTCTCTGTGCAAAACGATATCATTCCTCCCACCATCAACCACGACGAAGATGACTGCGATCAGAACATCGACTACAAGATGAACTTCACCTTCAACAAGGCTCAACAACGCACTGTGCGCGCTGCTCTCTCCAACACTTTTGGATTTGGCGGACACAACGCTTGCTGCATCGTGAAGAAGTATCAAGACTAACAAAGTCTGGTCGAAAAATCGCCCACACATTTATAAGATTATTTGTACGCTTGGCAGATACCTTGTATCGGCTAAGCGTACAAAAGTATTTTTGTGTTGGACAACTTCAATTACGTATGAAAAATATATTCGACAGAGCTAGACTCTTTTTCTGTAAAGACAAGGAGTTTCGCTCCGCTCTCTACCAAATCATGGGCTTCTGTCCGCACAACATTGACTTGTATCGCACAGCTTTTGCCCATAAATCGCACGAATATCGCTCTAAAAAGACAGGCAACAAGCCTCTCAACAACGAACGTTTGGAATTCCTCGGTGATGCCGTGCTGGAAACTGTGGTGAGTCACATTGTTTATCGTCAATACCCCAACAAACGCGAAGGATTTCTCACCAACACACGCTCTAAAATAGTGTCACGTGAGTCGCTCGGCAAATTGGCGAAAGAACTTGGCATCGACCGCTTGATACAAAGTCAAACACACGGACGCACGCACAACTCATACCTCGAAGGAAATAGTTTTGAGGCGCTGATGGGGGCCATCTATCTTGACCGTGGTTTCCGATATGCTTTCCAATTCATAGAAAAACGCATCATCGGTGCTGTGCTTGACCTCGACACGGTGGCAAACAAGGAGGTGAATTTCAAAAGTAAATTGCTGGAATGGAAACAGAAGAATCGCATTCACCTCGATTTCGTAGATAGTAGCGGAAACAATTCGAACAGCACGAGTCCTTCGTTCCACACAACGGTGGTTATTGAAGGTATTCCTGCTGGTGAAGGTAAGGGTTTTTCCAAAAAGGAAAGTCATCAGGCGGCTGCCAAAGATGCGCTTACCCAGATGCGCCGCGATGCAGATTTTCTCGATGCGATGTTCCGTGCAAAAGAAAAGCGCACGGCTATGGGAGCAGAGGAATTCTTTGCGCTTCCTCGTATCTCTGAAATTGACGAGGAGATAGCCAAAGAACGCAGTGCTGCGAAATCGGAACGCAACAACAATCGTGCTGAGCGTAAGAATGAGCGCAAGAACGAGAAGAATGTGCGCGACGATAAGCGCAACGAGCGTAAGCATGAAAAGGAGGAACGCAAGGAAGATCAAAAAGAAGAGCGCAAGAATGAGCGCAGAGAAGAGCGTCAAAACGCGAAAAACAATCGCGAAGAGCGCAAAGATGAGCGTGAAAATGCGAAAAATAATTGCGAAGAGCGCAACAACAATGCTCAGCCTGCGCAAAAGAATCGTGAAGAACAGTCTGTGCAACAACCACAATCTGTAGAAAACGAAAACCGCAAACCTGCTAAAGCGCAA
>CAJPLH010000014.1 GCA_905371275.1 Prevotellaceae bacterium | reverse complement strand
CTGATAGTTCGTCCTTTCTTCCCACAAGAAAGGCGGCTATCAGTTTGTTGTTTTCATTGTGTTCTTAGCATCCCCTCATTTCCAACCAAATTCCTTTTCTATGAAGAAAATCCTATTCACCTTCCTCGTCCTGCTCACCAGTTTTGTTGCATTTGCGCAACAACCCTCTGGAAAATCGCAACTTCCAGCCGTTATGTTACGCAATTTGGAGGGAAAAAACGTCAAAACCGACACCCTCTCCAATGCAGGCCGACCCATCATCATCAGTTTTTTTGCCACCTGGTGCAAACCCTGCAACCGCGAACTCACTGCCATCTCAGAAGTTTATGCAGATTGGCAACGCGAAACAGGCGTTAGACTCATCGCTGTGAGCATCGATGAAGGTCAAAATGCAGAAAAAGTTCGTCCCTTTGTTGACAGCAAGGGGTGGGAATTCGACATCCTTCTCGACCGCAACAGCAATTTCCGTCGCGCTATGGGAGTTAATCTCATCCCCCACGTCATTGTCCTCGATGGACAAGGCAAAGTAGTCCTCTCGCGCTCCGGATATACCGAGGGTGGTGAAGAACATCTCATTGAGAAAGTCAGAGAACTTGTGAAGCCATAGTCAACGATTCATATGAAGCAACCACTGATTCTCCTCCTTTTAGGCTGCGTGTTTCCTTTTCTGGCAAAAGGAAGCACAACCCCTCATACCTTTTCCGCTTTGATAGGAGACTCTGTATCCACTTCGTCGTCACTCACACCGAAAGAACCAGTCGTTTTTCATGGATACGTCCGTTCCGATTGGCTCGTTCCTCAAAACGATGCCGTTATCGGCACAGAAGCCACCAACCAAAAACTACTGTCTAATACCGCAGCACAGTTTTCGCTCACTTATAAGCAGTGGGAAGCCGGTTTGCGCTACGAATATCAGCAACACCCCCTCCCCGGGTTTGAGAAAGACTTCACAGGACACGGCCTACCTTACGCCTATCTTCGTGGACGTCTTGGACGTTTCGACGTCACCCTTGGGAGTTATTACGAACAATTCGGTTCTGGCTTCATTCTTCGCACCTACGAAGCTCCCACACTAGGCATAGACAGCCATCTTCGCGGTTTGCGACTAGCCCTAGACGCCGGAGCCGGAGTGCAAATCAAAGCCATTGCCGGCCGTCAGCGTCATTATTGGTCCACAAATCCCGCCAACATCTTCGGACTCGATGGAGAGTGGACCCTTCCGCAACTAGCTTTCGTCCCACAATCACGCATCATTTTGGGAGCATCTTGGGTGGGAAAGCATGAAAAGCAAGACAACATCACCCGCATTGTCAGTCGTTCAGAAGAAGCCTATCCCCTTCGTCAGCAACTCATTCAGCCCCTTTGGGTGCAAGCTTTCGATGCGCGTCTAGCCTTCCACCAACGCCATTTCAACACCCTCCTGGAATATGCCGTCAAAGGTCAAGATCCCTCTTTCGACAACGGCTACACCTATGGACTTGGAAGCGCGTGGTTGTTGAGCACCAGCTATTCCCGTCGAGGAGTCAGCGCTTTGTTGCAAGCCAAGAGAGCAGAGAACATGAGCTTCCGTTCCCAACGCAGTGGCAGTCTTTCGCCCTCCATGCTCAACCATCTACCCCCTTTCACCCCTCAACCCACCTACGCGCTCACCACCCTCTATCCCTATGCCACGCAGAGTGTACCTGGAGAATGGGCTTTTCAAGGCGAATTTTCCTATGCACTTCCCAAGCGAAGCCGTCTAGGTGGTCGTTATGGTACCACGCTTAAGCTACATGCTTCGCAAATTTTCGCGCTCGGTTTGAAATCCACTGCCATCGCATCTCCCTTCGAGCGCACCAACGCAGCACTCATAGGCACTGATGGTGCACAAAGTCAAGGATTTTTCGCCTTCGGTCAAACCCTTTATCGTGAAATAGGCGTAGACCTCGACCGTCGTTTATCTCGTCCCCTTCATCTGCATCTGTCCTATTTGCACCAAGTCTACGACAAAACAGCCATCGAAGGAAAAGGTGGAAACATCCTCACCCACATCGGCATTGGAGAATTGCGATGGAAAGTATCGCGCGATTGGAACATACGCACCGAACTTCAATATCTCCACACCCTTCAAGACCAAGGCGACTGGACAAGTGCCCTCGTAGAAATCTCAGCGTTTCACGATTGGATGTTCACCCTAGCCGATCAATACAACGCTCACGTCTATTCTTCTGCGCTCCATCGAGAATCTGCCGTTCACTATCTTCAAGGATTTCTCACTTACACAGCAGGGATGCACCGTTTGCAAATCGGCTACGGCCGCACTCGCGCCGGATACAACTGTGCCGGTGGCGTGTGTCGCTACATTCCTGCACAGCGCGGTTGGACCCTCTCCTACAATCTCACCTTCTAGAGCAATCGTCTATGCGCCACCTCCTTTTTATACTTTCCCTCTCTCTTCCCTTCATCTTAATGGGGTGCGACAAACTGGCTCCCGAAGAGAGATGGTCACAACCCACCCCCATTGTGCCCCAGAAGAATGTTCTACTTTTGGAATATACTGGTCAGCGTTGTGTCAATTGTCCCAATGCAGCGCAGCAAATCTCCCAATTGCAATCTGGCACTGTTGGACATCACCTCATAGCTGTTGCCATTCACGGAGGACAACTTGCCGAAAACAGTGATCACAGTCCATTGGGATTGGTTACAGAAGACAGCGAATGGCTCACCAAGGAAGCTCGTGTACAAGGATGGCCTTGTGCAAGCATCGATGGAGCAGCCCTTTCCCTCCTTCCAGAGTGGAATGCAAGCATCGCGCAGCAATTGGCGCAAACACCGCAAGCCACCATCTACCTCACTGCGCATTATGACGCTACGTCTCGACAACTCACCGCTCAAGTCACCTCATTTTCATCACTTGCAGATAGCCAACTTTCCGTCTTTCTCGTAGAAGACAGCATACCCTCTTTGCAATATCTCGAAGGAGGAAAACACAAAATGGACTATCTGCACCGCCATGTTTTGCGACAGATACTCACCCCCCGAGCAGGCATCACAGTTTCGTCCATTTCTTCCAGTCCCACACAGTGGCAACACAGCCTAACTCTCCCCCTTGCTTATGGCATTTTGGCCACTTCTTCAAGTTACCAAGCCAAGTATCCTCAACTCATGGTGCATCCAGAGCGACTCCACCTCGTAGCCTTTGTGGTGCATCGCCCCACTGGCCGCATCTTGGAAGCGCAAACCGTCAAGGTTCAGAATAATCCCCCAATTGGTCAATAGAATCACAACAAATTTTCTCTTATGTCTAAAATCCTTTTCGCACTGCTCAGTCTTTTCACCCTCGTGGCTTGTGGCGACACAGCCGACAAACCCACACCTCAGCCCCAGCAGGCAGCTCCTCAACTTGCCCTTTCCTATCAAGGCAAAGTCTATGCAAGCGGTAGCACCATCGACATCGCAGCCATCGAGCACAATTTTGGTGACAATACCGATTTTATGGAAGTAAAAGCAGGTGATGAAAGCAGTCCAACTGTAGTGCTCAATCCTGAGGTCAAAGGACAATCTTCCACATTGTCTTCACCTCTGCGCTATACAGCCACTGTCACTGCCACCGATTTCTCCCGTTTCCTCTGGTGTGGCATCGAGCCCCAATGTAAGCCTCTGAGTCAAACCACAGAAGTCCGTCATGGCGAATTGTCAGCCGGCATGCAGAATAGTCCCCTTTTGTTAGAATGCTCTTTTGCTCCCCAACAATACACCACTGTCACCGCCACATTGCATCTCCAAGCCACAAGCGATGTCCATCCTGCGCATTACACCTTGCGTTATATTTACGCCAAACCATAACTTCTCGAAGAAATCTCTCTGTATAAATAATAGAGGGTGTGTCAAATAATGACGCACCCTCTATTGTTGTAGTAGTGATATGAATTACCAAATATACACTCTCTGATGTATGTGTACAGGACGTTTAGCGTAAGCCACCGCCACATCGCGAGCCGCCTTGATGGTTGCCATGCGTTCTTGGTGGTTGCGTGCTAGTTCGCGATTAAGAGCAGTCCATTTTCGTTGGTCAAGCGTCTTAAGACGCGCCTCAATTTGTTTCACTAACTTTTGAGCACCTGCAGATGAAGGAGTTCCAACAGGCATACGACTCAACAATTCAGCCACTTTCTCTGCACCATCCTCATCGGGGGAAGTAGCCCAAGCTGTTTGAGCTTGTTGCAAAAGCGAAGCAGCTAGATTTCTTGCATATGACTGATAAACACGCTCTACAACAGGCAAAACTTTAGTGGTAAAACTTGGAGTCTCTTCGGGAACTTCCATCAACACTTCAAGAGCGTCTTCATATTGCTTAGCATTGACGAAAGTTTGTGCTTTAGCCACCATTTGTTGAACATTACGTTCGTAGTAGCCCAACACCTTAGACTGAGCACCGAGAAGAAAAGCGTGAAATTCCGGAGTGTTGAGGTTGATGCTGGCAAATGAACGAGCCACAGCGTTTTCTTTGTTTTGTCCACGCGTCATAACACCTGGCACAACAAACGAATCGAAGGCAACACCAGAGTTGATGTTTACCAAGGTGAACGTGTAGTTGAGTTCCATGGTAACTGTGCTTTGCACACCTCCTGCTGTTTTCTCGTCTATCACCGAGATAGAAGGCAAAAGAGCAACAGAAGCATCATTTCCTAAATTGCCCAAACCTGCAGCTGTGAGCGCAGCGAGCATTTTGTCGCGCAGTTGAGTTTCCGCTTTTTCGACCACTTTGTAGTCGCAAACCACGTGAGCAGGAAGAATGGTGATAGGTTTCTGTGCTGCAGTGTTGAGCATAAAGCCCATACAAGCAACGAGCAAGAAACCCAAACGACGGAAAAATGAATGATTTTTCATAAGAATATGCTTATTTGATGGTGAGGACCGCAGAACCAAGTGCGCCTGTCATACCAGAAGCTGTTGCACCTGAACGAGGACCATTAACATTCAGACCCAATGACTTGAGATATTTCACTAAATCTCTGTAAAACACACCAGCGTCCACAGCCTTACCTTGTTCATTGAAGAGAGGCATCATAGATTGAGAAACACTCATGCGTTGCTCGTCTTGATCATCAATGGAGAAAGCATGTTGCACACAGTGTGCTTGTAGCCAATCTTCAACGTGCTGAGCGATGCTCTTGCCTTCGATTTCTTTTTCCAACGACACGTCTCCAGCAGCCTGTACTGTCAAACGGCTTTCGCGTCCAGACACGAGATAGCTTTCAAATGTGGCTTGCAACTGGCTGTTAAACTTGTCGAGATAGTTCAACACTGCTTCTTGAAGTAAGGTTGCCACGTCTGCACCAATAGCAGGTTCACCAGTGCCACTAGCAGAAGCAATGCTCTTGTTGCTGTAAGCATCAAAAGCCTCGAGAGTGAACATCACAGAGCTGCGAGGGCCTTGTTTCTTCACCGAATAGCTAAGTTCAATTTTGATGTCGATGGGTATGGGGTGATTAGGATCGTTCTTCACCAACTTCAGTTCTTGTTCCAAAGAGGTAACTTCAAATCCACGATCTTTCATCATCTCGTTAAACTTCGACAAAGCAGCTTGAAGGTCATTGTCAAGGAAAGCTTTCTCGTAGTTAGCCACCCATGCAGTTGCCCCCATGTCGTCTGTTGTTGAGAGCAGCCCCATAGTGTTGAGCAAGCGATCAGAGGGCACCACCACAACGCGAGGCTTTTTAGCCTTACCTTGTGCCCAAGTGTTGAGCGAAGCACCGAAAAGCAGCACAACAACGCTCAAAAGAAATGCAAATAGTTTTTTGTTCATTGTCTTATGTTTTTTAGAAGATTCCTACACCAAGAGGTTTAATCACACCAGCTTGTTCGAGATACTTGCGGAGTGCATCTTTCTGAACAGACACTGTGACTCCAATTTTATACATACTACCCACTTTCAAGCGGTCAGCACCACTGACGCTACCATCGTTTGAGATGTTCACAAAACGAAGATATTCTCCTTTTTTGAAGAATTCATCGAAAAAGGCTTGATTAGCCACTTGTTCTTGAGGCTTCACCATTGCAGGTTGGTTAGCGCAACCGTTGCTTCCCACGATGCCCTTAAACAAGATGCCATGCACAGCATCGTGCTTTGCTTGTTCTACGGCCTTGTCGTAGGTTTTTCCGTAAGAGTATACCTTGAGTAAGTTGGAACCTTCAGAACCCACTCCGAGGCAAGTCATTTCATAACCAAACACTTGCTGTTGAGAAGCGCAAGAGGAGGTTGTCAAAGCGAGGGCAATTAAGCCCATGATAATAAAAGATTTACGCATAAGTATAGTTTATCTTAATAATAATGTTGATAAAAGCACCGTCCCCAGCGCGAAAGTGAGAACTTTACGCGCTGAGGTGGTGAAGATATAAATATGAAAGGAATGATACAGAGTATCCAAGTTTAGAAGCTAATGCGTGCTCCGAGAGAGGCAGAGATTGGGCTGATTTCCCAAAGATCTTTGAGCAAGAAGGCGTCTTCTCCAAAGGTTGCACCATATTCTGCCCCAACAAAGAAGCCAAGCGCAGGTGCTACTTGCACACCAAATCGACCACCTACGTTGAGTGTGTAGGCTTTCAGAGTTTGTTCTATAATGTGATCACCATAAGAAAGAACTGTGTTCTCTTTAATGCTAAGTCCGTAGCCGCTGAATCCTACGTGAGCAGACGCATTGAACAAACGAGCAAAGTTAAACTCTTTGCGAAGACCTAAACCAAATTGGAAAGCAGTTGCAGGAATGTCTTGACCACCATATTCGTAGGTGAATTTTACAGGGCCGAAACTCTTTGCGTCTATACCCTTGCTACCCATGGGGAGACCCACACGAGCATAAACGAATGTTCCTGGGAGCTTAACCAATTTAGAAATTCGTTGTTCGATTTCTGCACCCACGAAGTTGTTGCTTACAAGGGGAAGAACAGAAGTACCTACGTCTTTCTTTGACACGAGCGTCATACCCTTGTCGTAGTTCCAACCACCCACTTGGTAGAATGTGGTGTATTCTTTGCCATGACCGTCCGCATTCTTACGATTGTCTGCGATGTCCTTCGTTGCACGGAACACAGCACGACGCACGTCCTTAGTGGTCTTACCATCAGGTTGTAGAACTTGTTCCATCACATAGAAGCGGTCGTCGATTTTAATACCTTCTTTCAAGCCGATTTTAGCTTTCAAAGGACTAGCTTCTGCAATAGGGCTTTGCACTTGGAAGTCTGCGTGTGCTTGTGACAAGCGAGTCAGCATTTCGTCGTATGTTGAAGGAATATCGTGGCAACGCATTCCGAAGAACATGCCCAAGATTTTATCCATGAAGCCATCTCCGTTTTCTTCCTCTTTGGCACTCTTTATCATGTCAACCTCTTTCGTTTGAGTAACGAATGTGACAGGGAATTCTACTTTGCTGATACCATTTGCAGAGTCGAAGCCCTTTTTATAGAAGTTTGCGCTTACTTCAGCACCAAAATCAAGTTTATAGAGCACAGAGTTGAAAGAAGTTGTCACAACATCCTTTTCAATCTTAGAGCTAATGTAGACCACTTGAAAGTAAGAACGATCAATCATACGTTCTCCAAGGGTCATAAGACTGGTGTTCTTACCGCGTTTAGATGCTTCTGCGGTGAGAATGTCAGAGTCAGTGGCGCCATATGCTCCGCGCTCTGCAAGAACATCAAGAGAGTAAGACTTTTCTTTCTCGTCAAACTTAGGGAACCAGCAGCGCATAATGCCTTGTCCTACATTATATTGCTTAATGAGGTTTTCTGCATACTCCTTAAGTTTTCCGGGGTATTCACCTTTTTGTTTGAAATCAATATCGAGTCTTCCGTCGGGAAGTGATACTTGGTTGTAGTAGAATTGTTCGGTGCTCTGTTGCTTGAGTTCCTCAAGTGCTTTGAGTGCAGCCTCACTACCATCAGTCACATATGCTACTGTGAGCGTGGGACGAATGTAGCCGCGTGCCAATTCACTTTGCACCGCTGTGGTGTTTTTTACTTCCTCTTGAGCAAAAAGAGGAGCAGTTGCACCTCCCATAGCGAGGAGGGCAGCTAAGGTGTAAACCTTTAACATAGGAATGAGATATAAATTAGAGATGAAACATTAAGGAGTGGCGAGAAGACGGAATAACCGAAGGCTATTTGTCCTCAAATCTATTAAGACGGAGCTTTATAGTCCTTGATTCGTTTACGGTGCAAATGTAACTTTTTTTTGAAACGGCAAAATAAATTTGCTTTTTTCGAGTGTTGAAGTGTCTTTTTTCTGAACTTTAGTGGGGTTGAACCCTAAATCGACTGCGGAATTGAAGATTTCTTAGCAAATAGAAGTTGTCTATTTTAGTTCATACTCAAAAGTCTATAATTCTTAGTTCTAAAAGATACTATGATTGGAATTAAACCAGACCTTTCAGGAACTTTGCTTCCCTCTCGTACGCGCGCGCGTACTACAGGAGTTTGTGTTTTTTGCTGTCACAAGTGTCACAAGTGGGGAGGGATTTGCGTCAACACCATAACGACTTTGGAGCGTTTACTGAAGAATGATTCATCGGTTGAAAGAAAATGACACGTTGTTTTGCATAAAACGACACGTTGTTTTACACAAAACGAGCCGTTGTTTTACATAAAACGACACGTCGTTTTTTTGTGAAAAAGGGAATGGAATGGCGTGGAAGTGACTGAAAAGTCTAAATGAATGTTATGTATGGGAGCAAATGTCTGTCTTTTAGTGGTTTATGAAGTGTGTGTGACACTTGTGACAGCAAAAAGTGCAAAATCCCTGTTACGTGTACGCGCGCGTAAGATAGATTGGTGGTTTTCACAGTTGATAGCACGTGAGGGTTAAGCACTTTAGAGGAGCAGAATAACCAATCGGTATTATTCTTTGCATTCTTCGGTTGTTCTGTATCTCTAATTAGGAAAGCCAATAAAAAGGTGAAAAAAATACCTAGATATAGTGATTGTGGAAAACTTGGAGAATTCGTATCTTTGCCACGCATAACGATGACGCTATTTTGTGGAGGTAACAACTATCAAAAACCAGCGTTTTCCCGTAAAAAAAATCGCAACAACGGTCTGTACGCATAGATTGCGGATGCACCGCCACGCCACTATGACACCTTTTTCTAGAAAAATCTATTTTACATTGTTGATGAGCAGCGCACTTCCACTGACGAGTGCTGCTCATATGATGTTTGCACCTGTAGCAAAGAATGCAAGTGATACCACGCGCACGGCAAAAACTTCTGCCGCCGACTCCACATTGACGAGTGCGAGAGAGCAGAAAGTGTCGGAAGTTGTGGTGAGTGCTGGGCAAATGCTCGGTAGTAAATTTGAAGCCCGCAACCGCACAGGTTCGGCTTATTACATCTCTCCACAAGAAATTCAGCGCATGGGCTACACCGACATCAACCGCTTGCTCAAAAGTGTGCCCGGTGTCAATGTCTATGAAGAAGACGGCTATGGTTTGCGCCCCAACATCAGTTTGCGTGGTACGAAAGCTGAGCGAAGTGAGCGCATTTCGCTCATGGAAGACGGCATCCCCATCGCGCCTGCTCCCTATGCTTCGCCCGCGGCCTACTATTTCCCCAACGTGGCGCGCATGTATGCCATCGAAGTGTTGAAGGGAAGTAGCCAAGTGCAGTATGGTCCATTCACCACTGGTGGCGCCATCAACTTAGTGTCTACCCCCATCCCTAAGAAATTTACAGCCCGACTCAATGCCTCTTTCGGTAGCTTTGCCACCGGTAAGGCTTACGCTCTCGTGGGCAACGGCGGAAAATATGGCGGTTGGCTGGTGGAATATCTTCACTATCGCAGTAATGGTTTTCGTCACGCGCAAGGCCACGAAGAAATGGGCTTCCGTCGTCACGACCTTAATGCGAAATTCCTCTTGCAAACGGCAAATGAAGAGGGGGTGAACCATCGTTTCACCTTCAAATTTGGTTATGCACAAGAGCATTCAGACGAAACTTATCTTGGACTCTCTGAGGCTGACTTTGCGCGCTCCCCTTATTTGCGCTATCCAGCGGCACAACGCGACGACCTCACCACGCGACACCAGCAGTGGGCGGCCACTTATGTGCTCGATGGGGGCTATCGTTGGAAGGTCACCACGCAACTTTATTATAATCGCTTCTTCAGAAATTGGTATAAACTCAACGATGTGCGCACGGGAGTGTGGTCGGGGCAGAAACATAGCATCGGAGATGTTTTGGCAGAGCCTGACATGTTGAGCGAAGCCTTTGCGCTGGTGCAAGGTGCAAAGTCTTATGATGGTGAAGCTATGATGCTACGCGCCAACCATCGTTTGTATCATTCGCGTGGTGTTCAAACCAAGGGAGAGTGGAAAATGCCTTTGTGGGAAGGTGTCCTTTCTGGAGAAATAGGCATCCGCTACCACGAAGATGACGAAGCGCGCTTCCAGCAAGATGATGGCTATCGAATGGTCAATCAGCATATGTCGCTCTTCTTAGCCGGATTACCCGGCAGTCAGTCGAATGCACTCACCACAGCTCGCGCTTGGTCGGGCTATTCGTTGCTGAAATGGGTGAGAGGACCTTTGACGCTCACTGCAGGTGCGCGCTACGAAGCCGTGTCTTTGTTGAAAAAGAACTATACGAAGGCTGATCCTCGTCGCAGTGGCAAGGTGCGCCAAGAGACACCCAACAGCGCGCACGCGTGGTTGCCGGGCGTTGGTCTTAATCTCAAACTCCTCCCCTCGCTCTCTCTCATCGGAGGAGCGCACCGCGGTTTTGCCCCTCCTGGAGCAGTGTGGCTGCAAGAAGCCGAACGCAGCACCAACCTTGAGAGTGGACTGCGCTGGACTACGCAGCAATGCAAGGTAGAAGTCATCGGATTCTACAACCGCTACGACCACATGCTCGGTAGCGACCTCTTGGCCGCTGGTGGACAAGGCACATTGGAACAGTTCAACGTGGGCAAAGCCACCGTGGGCGGTTTGGAATTTATGGCACAAGCCCAACCTCGTTGGGGAAAAGCGCAATTTCCGCTTCAACTCTCCTACACCTACACCCATACCCGCATGGATAATGAGTTTTCCAGCGGAGCTTGGGGCTTCGTGCATGCCGGCGATGAGATACCCTATATCTTCCGTCATGCAGCCAATGCCAATTTCGGGGTGCAACTTCCAAGTTGGGAACTCAATTTGGGCATTCGTTACAACGGCGATATGTGCACCACACCCGGACAAGGCAAAATAGCACAGCGCGAGCGCATCCCTGCTCACTACATTGTAGATGCTTCTGCAAAATACCGGATAAGCAAAAGCGTGATGCTCAGTCTTAATGGCATCAATCTCCTCAATGCACGCTATCTTGCTTCGCGTCATCCTTCTGGACTCCGCGCAGGACACCCCTTAGGTGTGTATTTTGGTGTTGATGTGAGACTTTAATCCTCAGTCTGTCTTCGAGCAAACATCTTGTGATACTTTGAGGTTGTGCCCCGTAAGACATGTCCGCATCTTTGTTCCTATCTCCCTCCTCTCGACTTTTCACTTCCAACTTCTCACTTCTCAACGACTAATGTCAAACGTCTTTTCTTCTCGCTTACTCTTCAGTACTGTTGTGTCCGTCGCAGCCCTTTCTGCGCAGGCTCAAGTGGAACATACCCTCTCGGGCATAGTACGCGATGCCGATGGTGTGGCCTTGCAAGGTGCGCATGTCCAAGTGATGGGCACGAAGTTGCGCGCCCTCACCGATGCAGAAGGACGCTACCACATCCGTTTGGGCAAAGCAGGTGGAAGGGTGACGTTGCTTGTGTCGCATTTGGGCATGCAAACTCAGCGCGTCACGCTCAATGGCGAACAAACTCGCGACATTGTGCTCAAAGCCGACAATAGAAGTTTGGATGAAGTGGTGGTGACGGGCTATCAGAAAGTGCGCAACCGCATCTACACAGGCGCAGCTTCTGCCGTGAAGATGCAAGACATCCGCCTAGAAGGTGTGGCCGATGTGAGCAAAATGCTCGAAGGTCGCGTGGCAGGTCTGAATCTTCAAACCATCAGTGGCACATTTGGCGCAGCCCCTCGCATTAACATCCGCGGTGGTGCGTCCATCTTGGGCAATGTTCAGCCTTTGTGGGTCATCGATGGCGCCGTCTACGAAGATTTGGTGCATCTATCGCTCGATCAGTTGGCATCGGGCGATGCCGTCACCCTCATTGGTTCAGCGATAGCCGGACTCAACCCAGCCGACATCCAAGACATTCAAGTGCTCAAAGACGCTTCTGCCACCTCTGTCTATGGAGCGCGTGCTTTGAATGGTGTTATCGTCGTGACCACAAAGCAAGGGCAGCGCGAAACTCCGCTCAAAGTGAACTATAGCACGGAAAACAGTGTGCGCTTGCGTCCGAATTACGGACAATACGACTTGCTCAATTCGCAAGAAACTATGGCGCTCTATCAAGAGATGGAAGAGAAAGGCTATTTTGATGTCAATTCTTCTCGCTATGGTCGCAGAAGCGGCATTTTTGGTCAATGGTATGATGCCGTGGGTACCTACGATTTGGCGAGAGGGAGCTTCTTGCAACCCAACACCCCAGAAGCGCGTGCCGCCTTTCTCCAACGTGGAGAAAAGGCTAACACCGATTGGTTTCGCCAACTCTTCACTTTAGCTCCCACCACGCAGCACAGCATCTCTCTCTCTGGCGGAGGAAAAAACACGGCCACCTATGTTTCTGTGGGTTTCTACCACGATGGCGGATGGACACTCCCCGAAAATGTGAACCGTCTTACCGCTCATCTCAAAAACACCTTCTATATTTCGCCTAAACTCACTGCAACGCTCACCGCACAAGGTAGTTTGCGTGGACAGTCAGCGCCAGGCACTTTGCCCCAACGCAAGAACCATGCGCAAGGGGTGTTTGAACGTGACTTCGACATCAATCCTTTCTCCTACGCTCTCGGCACGAGTCGCACTCTTTCGCCCTATAATCCCGATGGAACGCTGTCGTTCTATCGCAACAACTGGGCACCCTTCAACATCCTCCACGAATATGCCAATAATAAGATGGACATAGATGTGGTGGACTTCAAATTGCAGGCCGAAGCGGACTACAAATTGCGCGAGGATTTGTCGGTGAAAGCTCTTGTGTCTGCGCGACAAGCGCACACTTCCACCTCACACCGCGTGGATGCTCAGAGCAATCTCATGGCAGCTATGCGTGCCAACGAAACGCCTGAGGTGGCGCGTGAGAACATCTATTTGGTGCGCGACAAAGACCACCCCGAATTGTTGCCACAAGTGGGCGTACCCCAAGGTGGTTTGCTCAATCAAAATGAAGCCGCCCTCCATAGTTGGTTGGCGCGCATCGCCGTGGACTATGAAAAATCTTTTGGGCAGCACGACGTGAAAGGCTTTGCTTTTGCCGAAGCGCGTCATGCACTACGTACTTCCACGCCTTTCAGTGGCTACGGCATCCAATATGATCGTGGCAATCAAGTGTATCACACCCCCTTGATATTCCAAAAACTGGCAGACGAAGGCGAGAGCTATTTTGGTCGTCGCGAACAAATCGACCGCGGTGTCACCTTTTCGCTCAATGGCACCTATGGTTTTGCTGGAAAATATGTGGTGAATGGCGTGCTCAACTATGAAAGTGCCAACACTTCTGGACAGCGCAACGGCAGTCTTTGGTTGCCTACCTGGAATATCGGTGCGAAATGGAATGTGGATCGTGAAGAATTCCTCCGCGCTTATCCCACCATTTCGAAACTTGCTCTGCGCTTGAGCTACGGACTCACGGCAAAGATGAACGAAGCCGCCGTGAATGCTTCGGCTGTTTATCGCAATGCGCTCACCCCACGTCAGCATTTAGCAGACAGAGAAAACCAACTGGATATCCTCCACTTGGAGAACCGCGACCTCACTTGGGAGAAAATGATGGAATGGAATGTCGGTTTGGAACTCGGTCTTTGGGACAATCGCATCAGTGCCACGCTCGATTTCTATGCGCGCAACAGTTATGATCTCATCGACCTCGTGGCTACCTCGGGAGTGGGCGGACAATACTACAAATATGCCAACTTTGGCGATATGCGCACGCAGGGTGTGGAACTAGGATTGCACACAGTGAATGTGAAAACTTCCGACTTCAAGTGGAGCACCAGTTTCACGTTTAGTGCTATGCACCAAGAAGTTACTCGTTTGCTCAATGCTCCTACTGCTTTCGACATGGTGGCTGGACGCGGACGCGGCAACATTGTGGGCTTCCCTCGCGGTTCGCTTTTCTCCTTCAACTATGATGGACTAGACATCAACGGATTGCCTACGTTCCATTTTGGACGTTATCCCACCAACTCGGGCGAATACTCCCACATTGCAGGAGCAGATTTCTCCGACACGCAATATAATAAGACTTATCTGCGCTATCATGGTCCCATCGAACCACAAATCACTGGTGGACTTTCCAATACTCTCTCGTGGAAACAGTGGGAACTCTCTGTGTTCTTCACCATGCAGGCTGGCAATAAGCTTCGTTTGAATCCCACTTTCGATCCTTCGTTTGCCGATCTCAACGTTTTCTCCACGCGCTATCGTGATCGTTGGTTGAATCCTGGTGACGAACTCCGCACTGACGTGCCTGTGCTTCCCTCGCAAGCCTTGATTGAACAAGTGGGGCGCGAAAACATAGAGCGCGCTTACAATACTTACAACTATTCGCAAGAGATGGTGGCCGATGGTTCCTTCGTTCGTCTGAAAAACGTGGCTTTGGCTTATCGACTTGCCGAGGGTGTGGCAAAGAAAATGCACTTCACTTCGGCCACTCTGCGCTTGAATGTCACCAATCCTTTGCTGATTTATGCCGACCCTCGTTTGCATGGTCAAGATCCTGAGTATTATCGCTCTGGTGGTGTGGCATTGCCCACGCCGCGCCAGGTTACCCTCTCGCTTTCTCTAGGGTTCTAACGCTAAACCATTGCGTGAACGCTTGAAGAATCTCCTACGTTTCTCAAAACAACTCCTACATTTTCTCAAAAATGTCGCATATAATTTTCAAAATGTCCCAATTTTTCCGACGAAGCTCTCTTTTGCTCTGTGCGCTGTGGCTCATTGCCGGTGTGAGTTGCGGGGACTTCTTGAGCGAACAGCCAGATAGTGAACTCAAAGTTCGCATTGACAATGAAGAAAAGATTGCAGAATTGCTCACTGCTGCCTATCCACAGGCAAGTTATTTTGCATTCCTCGAAGCCCGTACGGACAATGTGGGGCTACGCACCAATGGCGTGCACACACGTCTCAATGAAGCTATGTATTTTTGGGAAGATGATCAGCAAGACGACCTTGACACTCCGCTCAACTACTGGAAATCGTGCTACAAAGGTATAGCGCAAGCCAATAAAGCACTGGAGTTGCTCGCGAACTATCCCAAAACTCCTCGCGTGAAAGCCTTATACGGAGAAGCGTTCTTGTTGCGCGCCTATCTCCACTTCATGTTGGTCAATATCTGGGCAGAACCCTATCGTGAAAATTCCGATGCTCCTGGTATTCCTTATGTGGAGCGTCCCGAGAAGCACGCTATTGTGGATTATAAACGCGGTACAGTAGCAGAGGTGTACCAAAAGATTGAGAAGGATCTCCAGCGCGGCATCACACTTGTAGACGATCATTACTACAAACATCCAAAATTTCATTTCACCAAGCGAGCGGCTTATGCCTTTGCTTCGAGATTTTATCTCCACAAAGGCGACTGGGCGCAAGTTATTGCCTATGCTGACTATGTTTTAGGTGGGGATGCCAAGAGTCATCTTCGCAGTTGGCAACGATATGCTGAGACACTAGAGTTCAATCATCCAGGACTTTATCGCAGTTATTCTGCCACAGAAGAACCGGCTAACCTATTGCTCACCACCACAGAGTCGAGATATGCTCGCCAACAACCCGTTGATCGCTACGGAGCTACTTACCAAACGATGAACGAAGTCTTTGCGCGTGCCGGCATCGAAGGAGGAGGCGATTATGCACGCATGGACATGGTGAGCACTTATCTCTTTTCTTCTTCACCCTCTCCCGTGAAAGATGGGGTGTATCAAGCCAAATTTGACGAACTCTCCAGTGTGGAGAGCACGGGCAGCAAACCACGCGGACTGTATGTCACCAATGTGTTGCTCACCACAGACGAAGTGTTGCTCAATCGCATGGAGGCTTTGGCGATGATGCAGCGTTATTCTGCTGCGATTGACGATATGATGGACTATTGGCAAGGGAAGTTTGGATTTATGCCCTCCGTAGAACGCGCAGTTTTCACCAACACGAGTAGGAAACATTACAATGAGATTCGTCCAAGTTATGGACTTACGCTCAAACAACTGGCTATGGTGCGCACAATTCTTGGACTGCGTCGCCAAGAGTTTTTCCAAGAAGGTTTGCGATGGTTGGATATTCGCCGCTTCCATCTCGCGCTCAAACGCAGCGACAAGAGTAGTTATTATCACCCTCTTGAGAAGGAAGATCCTCGCAAGATGTTGCAAATCCCCATTCAAGCACAAGAACGCGGACTCGCTCCCAATCCACGCGAACGCAATGAAGTATTCCAATGATGACGATGTCTATGTTTTTTTCAAATTGTTCTGTTTTGCGCTATAAACTTTGCGCTCTTGCTCTTCTTGTGTTGAGCATTTCTCTGCTTAGTAGTTGTGGAGAAGATGAACTTTCTTCCACAAGTGTAGTGGCAACGCGTCAAAGTGCTGTGCAAGCAACGGAAATTGATCGCTGGATTCGCGACAGCATCACTGTGCCTTATGGCATAGAGGTGGTTTATCGCCAAGAAAATCATGGCGGTGCTGCCACTGACTATCTTTATCCTCCTCGCACAGAGCAAGTGATACCCGTGTTGCGCGCCTTTCGTACCTTGTGTTTAGAGAGTTTTGCTTTTGGTCATCAAGATCGTTCCAACTTTCTTCTCGGTCGCGCACCATTGCGCTTGGTGCTTTATGGAGGAGCCTATGCTGATGCTAATGGTATGGTGCGGTTGTCTTTGCCACAAGCTCCCACAACAATGATGCTCACCCATTGCAACACTTTCTCGGCTGATAATTCTGACAATGTTTATCTGCTGGCTCGCATGGGATTTCATCAACTTTCTCGCCGTCTCCTGGCACAACTTCCTTATGACCGAGTGGCCTTCTCCGCCATCTCTGGCGATCGCTACACCGGTAGCACAGCTTCGCTCGTGACTCCTTGGCAGGCGGGTAGCACCATCGATCAAAAATTTGGCATTGACGGCTGGGCAAACAAGCGCGGATTTCTCACCATTCACGGCATGGTGTCTGCTGAAGAAGACATGGCCGAAATGATCAGTGCCACGCTTTGTGCCACTCCCTTGCAGGTGCAGCAGGCTTTGACCGAAGCCGCTACTCCCGACACAGACATCGATCCAGAAGTTCAGGCACGTTACACGGAAGAAGCTAAAATGGCCGCGCAGCAGTTGAGCCGCAAACAAGCCTTTGTGACGGACTATTTGCAGAAAGTGTGGCGCGTAGACTTCCGCCGTTGGCAAATCACCACAGCACGCAAGCTCAGAAGCTATCGTGGATAGTGGATTTTTTCTCAGCAACTCCTATATTATATAATGCGTAAGTATCTCTTCCTACTGTTGCTTTGCCTCGGCACACTTGCCGCTTGCAATAGTGATGATTCTGTTTTTAAGACTTCGCCCACAACACGGGCGCAAGAAGCCGTAGATGCTCTGAAACAACGGCTCGTGAGTGCGCCTTATGGGTGGAGAGTCCTCTATTTCTCACGCACCGATTCTTTGCTTTACACCCAGCCCGACCAGGATATTCCTCAATCGCTCCTACGCGGTAGCTACGGATATGGCGGACATTGCTTCACCATGCGCTTTACGGCAGACAATAAGGTGGAGATGCGTGCTGACTATTCCGACAACACCGCCACAACTCCCGAGGTGAGTGAGTTTTCCATCAATAGAAACAGCTTTACACAGCTGAGTTTTGTGACTTATTCCTATTTGCACCAATTGGTCAATGAGCGATTTGAAGGAAGTTCCGACTGGCTCTTCATGGGTGTCGATCCTGATGGTGCCTTGATGTTTCGCACGGCACAGCATTTGCGCCCAGCGCGCGAATACATTCGCATGGTTCCCCTCCAATCTCCTGAGGGAATGGCAGAGGTTATTCAAAAGTCGGTGGAGAATCGTCAATGGTTTGAAGGGATGCTCAACCCTCAGTTGCGCATTCATCAAGGAGGACGCGTCTATTTTCAGAGTGATTACTTCGTGAAGCGTCCAGTGGAAACCAACGCATCTTTGTTGCGCGAAATCAAAGATAAGCGATTTTATCTCTTTGTCTTTGTCAAACAGCGCAATCCCATCCCCGACTATCCTCCAAAATCCATCACAGGTTTGGGCTCAGGCTACGTAGGCACGGAGCAAGGATTGACTTTCCGTGCAGGTTTGCGCTATGACAAGAAGATACAATTCTATGATTTTGTGCGCAACGGCGACAAGTTTGAAGCCGAACTCGTGGAAGTCTATGACACGCTACTTCGAACCACACGCTATGTGAGCCGACATTTACACCCTGAAGGTCGAGTCACCGGATTGAAAGCAGAGATTTGGGATGCGAAATAACACAAGGTTGCGTTTCACTTCCCCTCGTCTTGCATCTAGAATCTATATTCTCTAAATCGAGCCACGCTAGTTGTGGCGAGCAAAAAAGGGTCTGCGACCCTCTAACGTCTAAATTCTAACGTCTACCCTCTAACGTCTACCCTGTAACGTCTATATTCTAATGTCTAACATCCTATATTCCCTGTTGCTCCTTAGCGCGCTATTCCTCGGAAGTTGTCAGAAATCTGAGGTTGATGCGCCTCTGGAAGACTACGATCGACTTTTTCCTTTCAAAGGAGCCGAGAAACCTCGGATTTCTTATGAAGATCAAAACATCCGTTTGGGAGACCCCGATGCCCCTGTCAGTGCTTTTGTTTATCCAGGAGTGAAAATAACGGAAGATGTGCGCACTTATCGCGTCACTTTAACTTGTAGCTTTAAGGAAGCAGATTTGAGTGGCAAACTTGTGGCAAAAGATGCAGTGGACAGTCGCTATGTGGTGCGCTATGTTGGAGCCGATCAGCAGTTGCACACTATTGCCACCTCAGTACGTGACACTACGGCTGAGAGTCGTCTTACGAATGGTGATGAACATAGCGTCACCTTTGAGGCTAAATCAGGACATCCCATGTATCTCTTGGTCAATGGAGTTGGTCCGTTCGGTTCTTCCGTCAAAGCCAGCATCACCGCTGTTTCAGCTGATGGCTTCACGATTGTTCGACCTTTGGAGGTGCAGGAACACCAGAACGAGGAAGGTATTGCAAAAATAAAACATCCCTTCTGTGGCTACATCATTTTGCCTTGAACACCACTCTCTAACGTCTAACGTCTACTCTCTAACGTCTAATGTCTAACGTCTATTCTCTTCTTCCCCTCTTATTGTTCGGTCTCTTTTCA
>CAJPLH010000013.1 GCA_905371275.1 Prevotellaceae bacterium | reverse complement strand
AGGAACATAGACAAAAAAAGAGCCTCTAGCCGAAACTAGAAGCTCTAATTCTAAACCCGAGCCACACGTGCGTGGCGAGCAGGAAAGGGTCTGAGACCCCGAGTAGAAAAGGGTCTATGACCCTAATTGACATAAGCCGCTTTCGCAGTTCCCTCGTCATATTGTTCCAAGACCGTGTCGTTATCTTTGCGAGGGAAATAAGGCCCCAAGAGGTTAATGCGAATCTCGTAGTCATTATTCGCATCAATATTACCGCGTCCCGCCTTGTCAGCGGTAGAGTTGCCCAAGCGATAAAGGCGAACAAAAGTGCGTCCCTGTTTGTCGGTGAAGACAAAGCGCATAAACGCCATATCCCAGTGACCACCATTACCGAAAGTCTCTTCGTTAAAACGATTGCAGCGTAGAGAAGGCATATAGAATTTTCCGCGCATATACATATCCGCTTGTGGGTCACCACTCAAAGCCCAAGGACTTCTGTCCCAACGCGCATAACGCCCCACATAAGCCTCTGCCGAAGAGCGTTCCCAAATCACATACGACCCTTTGGGCAAATAACCATATTTGTTCGGTTCGCGGCTCACCAAAGTACTAAAATACACCTCACTACCGGGATAGTGACCATAGAGATTAAAACGGTTGGGCACACGTTCAATCGTCACCTTCTTGATGGTATAGCCCTTAGGCAAGGGATAGGTTTGGAAGGAAAAACGAGCCAACACACGCTTCAGTTGCACCTTTGTGCTGAAAGTTCTCGTGCGACCGTTTCCATTAAACTTAGAATTGGCTATAACCGCCACCATCAACGGCGGATTCGCAATCGATGTATTGCCATAACCACGCAGATATTTCACTGTTTCCATATCCACACCCGAAACACCCCCTGCTATTTTCACCCTCTCCACATCGGTAGGATTAAGGTTCGCCACAAACGCCCACACAGAGTTGCTAGAAGAAGGAGGATTCGAACTCTCCCATTCAGCGCGTCCAGGCACACCCGTGGCAGCGAGCACGTCAGGGAATCCCAAAATTCTTCCCCCACCCATGGCATAGAGCGACATCACATAGTCTTCTTGTTCCGAACCATCTTGACCAATGCTCTCGTGCGCCCCATGTTTGAGCGGACTAAAACGAACCACCAAACGATGGTTCTGCGTGGATGGCTGAGCATTTGTCGCTTCCTCCAAAGCCTCCGACGCATCACAGCCCACCGCGGTGGGAAGCAAAGCGGCAAAGCACACAGAGAGTGCAATACCCTTCCACAAATTGCGTACGTTCATCATATCTGGTCTGTTGAGTTATCAGGATTTCCTATGAAATTATTGAAATTGTAGTTCTCCCCAGGATGGAAACTTTCGGGGAACTTGCTCCAAGGCAGCACCACAATGTTGTCCGCCACAAGCGTCACGTTGAAGTTGTCGGTACTAGAATTACCCTTGCCCTCTATGGTGTAGAAGAGTTCGTAGCTCTTGTTGCGCTGCATGGAGCGTGGGAACAGCAATTCCCAATATCTTTCTCCCCAAAATGGCAAAACCATTTTCATCTTCATCCCCGGCACAGAGAAACGCTGGTTTTTATTAGTTTTCTCGGGCAATACTCCATATTCGTTCATGTAGAAATCGAAAGCCAAATAAGTCACATTGGGGGCGCCTGCGAGCACCTTGATGCGGTTCTCCTTTTTCGAGCCCTGCACCACATCGGCTGGCATCAACGCCACACGCTGATTCTCGGGAGTGCTTTCGGGCTTCCAAACTTCGCCCACTTTCGTCAGTTTAGGGAAATTTCTGAACTGGCACTCTGCCACATAACTAGAAGGAATCGTTTGTCCCAAAACTGGATTTAGGAGATTAAATTTAAGCACCAATCTCACTTTGGCAATGGTGCGCTTCATCTCCACCGAGATTTTTGCTTGCAACTCATTGCTATCGAAATCCACGTTAGGCGTTTTGCCAAACATCACAATGTGGTGGAAGTCATCGCTCGTGACGTCAGGGCGATTGTTGGCATCCATCGGATAAGGGATGGGGCCAATCTGCTCGTCGGCACTCGTGATGGTGTTGAGGATATGGTTTTCCAATCCGCGCAGCGTTTGAATGCGTCGGTTGTCCAAGCGGTCGCGCAAGTCGTCGGGGATGTTGAGCATCACCACGCAAGTTTTGCCGCGCACATCATCGCGCGTCACATCGAGCAAGTAGACCCCACGTGTAAACCCACCATTTTCGGCACGTTCATACACACCGCCCACCCAGTTCTTCTTCTCTTCGCCATGGGGCTTCAACCCTTCCGTCTCGAAAAAGAAGAAATGCTTACCGCGCACGGTGGCCAAATTGCCATTGCTGTCATAAAACAAAATGGCTACGTTCTTATAAGCACTCTCATAGTCAGCACCTGTTTCAGTGCCCGTGGGAGCATTGGGCACGGCACGCGTTTCGCGCACTTCTGGGGCATCGATGTTGAAATTCACCAAGAGTCCCTTGTCTTTCTTTCCTTCTTCCACTTCCTCCGTCAAGGGCTGACAGGCCACAAAACCCGTGAGCGAGAGCAGAGAGAGCAAAACAATATAAATCGTTCTCATATTCATTGATAGTTTGAAGAAGGTGTTGCAAAACTCGTTTTCGCAGCATCTTCTTTTATCCCCAATTGGTCAATTACGAGTCGTACTATAACGATCTAATGACCGATTGGGGTTTATGAAACGCAGACTACTTTAATTTTCTAAATTCCTCTTTCCAGTTGGCAGCACGCACGGAGATATAAAGCGCGGGTGAGTCTTTGACGAGTCTGGTCATCTCGGGATCGGCAAAAAATTCCACCTTCAAGATGTTATTTCCAGGATTGGGCACATTGATGCCACTCGCCTCTGTCCAGTTGATTTCGCATTCGCCAAATCCACCATCGAAGTGCACATCTTCCCAGTTACCAAAGGCCACCCATTTGGGCTTATTGCCCGACTCAGCTTGCACCTGCTGCACATTGCCCAGATTGGAGAAATAAGCTTGTTGGTTCACACCGCCATTTTGATTGAGCAAGGTGAATTTCACCTTTGCAAAAAGGTGACGATTGTAGCCCTGCGAGTTCTTACCGAAAGTGGTTTGGAAGCGGAGTTTCGTCTTTTTCGTGGCGTTGCTGAAACTCGGGTCAAGCACTTCCACTTGAAATTCGTCGAAACTGTGCACTTCGCCTTGTTCCACGTCGGTTTCCCAAGGAGCAATGCGCACATCCACCACCATACGGTCTCTCTCGCGGATGGTGTAGACATAGTGTCGATTGCGCAAGATGGAGAATTTGCTATACCATTGGGGGTTGGGCAATCGGGGGTTGTCGGTGTTGTCGTTTCTTTCCGTCAAATCCATTGTGCCGATGCCCAGCACCTTGCATTCGTCCACCTTTTCGTTAAAATCATCCTCATTGGCAAAAGGCGAATAATTGCCCTCTGCAGGATTCTTAGTCCATAATGTTACTCCATTATAACCTCTTTCATTTGCGAAAACTGCCGATGATGGTGCGAGTGCCAACAACACAGACTTGTTGCGTGCACCAGAAAAACCACCATTGGGTTCACCATCGAGGGGATGCCTCTCCAACAACAATTCGGGTACATAAAATGAGCAACGATAAGTCTTCAAGTCCGTAGCCGAAGTGGACACTTCATTGCGTTGATAGGTGATGTCATTAGATAGGTAAGCATCGCGTCCCACAGACGACATACGCACCATAGGAATGCGCGATTGGTCGTCGGCAAAGATGTCGTCATAAAATTTGAATTCTCGTGGCGTATGGTTCATCTCAAACAACGGGGTGTTGAAGAACGACCAATAGCGCGGACGATTGAGCACTAGTGTGGCAAAAGGACCAAACACCGGCCACTCTAAAGGCTTGGCTACAACTTTGTTTCCACTAAGTTCCAAACGTGTAGCTTTTTCAATCTGATACGTCACCTTGGCCATGCAGCGCACCAATTTCACCACTTCGTCACCACCTGCAATGAAGTGCTGAGGATCTTGCTCGCTCGTGCCTTTGTTGTTGCGCGTGTTGTTGCTTTCCACATTGCGATACACCTCCGACATTGTCATCGGACGCTCAGCATTGGGTTCATACACCACAATTCGGTCTTGACCATATTTATACGGAGCAATGTCGAGGTGAGCCAAAGGTGCCAAATGGGCTTCACTTCCCGTAAACACCTTTCCATCGAAAATGCGAGCGATGTTTGTCCCAGGAGTGAGTTTATCCCACACTTGATTGCCCAACACGTTCATGCGGTCATGATTCCCAGGCACAGGCGCAAACCAGTTGCTCCCTTCGTTGGCCACAAACCAAAAGTCGTAGATGCCAGGAGTGATTTGAATGGGACGACGCCATCTTGCATTTTCGCCGGGATATTGTGTGAAACGCTCTTCCAACTCTTGAGCGCGATCCACCTTTTCGTTGTAGATAATTTCTCCCGTATGGCTGTCGGAAATAATCATGCGCAACGTATACACCCTACTGTCCATATCAGTATTGGAAGATGAACTCAGCGCAAGATTGGCTTGACGACCACTGGCTCGCGTGCCTTGCACCGTCACACGAGTGGAGAGCCATATGGGTTCTCTTCCCTTCTCGCGCTCTGTGCCCACAAGGGCGTAGTCCTTGGCGCAGCTCACCAACGCTAGGCTGGCGAGCAGTGCAAAGGCATATTTCTGAAATGATAGTTTCATTGGTCTTGTTGCTATTATTCTGTTTGAAAGACGATGATTTATCTCACACTGTTCACCCAAGCAGGGTCGGTGTATTGCTGAGGTGCCAAAATGGGCAAAACACTCATGAAGAAGTTGCGCGAGTTAAACTGATAGTTCGGTCCACTATATGGCGAAGTGTATTCATAAGATTGTGTTTCACCACCTTCTGCCACTTGGAAACTCTTAAAGTGTGAACTTCCATCGCGGTTGTTGCCATCGCGCACGGCCATTTGCAACTGTGTGCCCACGTAATATCCCTTCTCCTTGTCTTTGGCTCCTGCGAAACCTGTAACGTTGAGCGTTGCACCAGAACCAGGCACATTGAGTTCACGGATGGTGATACCACGTTCGGTGTCGGGATACCAGAAGTTGCCCCAGAAAGCATTAGTATGGGGTTCTCCATTCCAAGGACGGCCTGATCCAATCACCTCGCGCAACAGTTTTTCAGCTCCTGCGCGGTCGTTTGGATTCAAACCTATATCGCCCAAGTGGCGAGAGTGGATCACAAAGCGCGAATCTTCCGTGGTGTTATGTGGCGTTGAGCCACGTCCCCAAAGCCACTTACCGAAGGTGGTGTAGCGCACGGCCTCACAGAAGGGCGTTCCCACAAAGCGCAAGGCATAGAATATGTTATAGTTCCTTTCACCGGTTGACTGCTCCCATGTGTAGTTGGCATCGCGGTAGTAGTACGACTTCATGTTGTTGTAGACCACTCCACCAATGCGCACACGCTCTGTGCGTTCCTCCACACGGTTACCATTGATGCGCGCTCCGAAATTGATGGTGCTCATCTTGGGAGGGAAGATAGCATTGAGTGTCAACTCATCGGGAATCACCCAGCGCAGGTCGGTACTCAAGATATCACCGCTCGCGTTAGGCGGATTCGCCACTTGGAAGGGACGAGTGAAATCACTTTGAAGCGTAGCATAAGAATAACGCGATCTCGAGAGTTCGGAGTTGTTCATTCCGTGGGCAGGCCATCTGCGCACGCCGTAGTTGTTGCGGTCGGTAAGCACATAGTTGGGAGCCAACTGCGCCAAGGGTGAGAGAGACAATCCGGCTTTCAGCTCTGCATTGCGGAAATAGGCACGACCGCTCTTGTGGTTTTTCACCGACACAAACGCCACACGCGAGCCAGCATCACCAGTGTTGAGCGTGGCATTAAAGAGCTTCATACGCACCGTCAATCCGATACTACCATAGAGTGCATTATCGCGCGATTCGTCCAGAGATTTCACCCACAGATAATAATAAGGCGTCCACTTCGCGTCTTTGTTGCCCTCTTTGCGCAGCAGGGGATAACCCGTATGAGAATTGTTGGCTTGCGCTTTGTCGAGGGTCACACTCTGGAAGAAGGGAGTGTCTGATGAGGTGACAAAGGTATAAGCAGCAGTTGAGTTGCCATTGGGCTGGAGTCCATGCCAAGGCAGGGGCTCACGTGAGGGTGCACCCAAACTGTTCACCTGAATCCATCCGCCTGTGGTGGAAGAGGTGCTTTCAAAAGAGAGTCCACGAAGGAGAAACGAAAATGTGGAACCGCGAAAAGTTTGGTCTGTGTAGAGTTGGTCGGTGGTAAAGTCCACTTCCGACTTGGATTGCTCCATAGCATTTCTGAAACGCATACACAGCAGACTACCATAGGGAAGGAAGTTGGGTTCGGGATCGATGCAAATCAATCGGGGCACAAATGCTCCCACCGTCTCACGATCGTTGTTCGCCACAGCCATACGCACACCCCACTTGCGCTCTCCAGCATTCGACACTTCGTCGGTGCCAAGTTGGAAAGGCACGGTGATGTCTGTGCCTAACACTATTTTTTCGCCTGCGGCAAACATATGGTTGGAGATGCGGCATTCCTTGTTGATGGTATAAGCCTTGGCTGTGGCATCCCACTCTCCGCCGGTCATAGCGTCGAGATACCACACATCGTCTTTCTTCCACGTGGGTGCACCTGTGGTTCCCTTCACCCCAGTGAAGGTATAGACGCCCGAGGCTTCCACCTTGGTGCGCTGACCGCTGACAATATTCCACTGATTATTGGCCGACACATAGACTTTCGAACCATCTTGGTTGCGCAAGACGAGAAACACCGTCATCGCTGTCGTTCCGTCAGTACTCAAGTCGATTTGGGTCGTACCGTTGTTTTGCACTGCCAACGATGCGCGCGTGGATTTTCTTTCTCCCTCTTCTTCGCTCACAGCGGTGATCTTACTGTCGAATTTGACAGAGGGGAAATCAAGTTTCAAACTAAAAGAATCTGCTTTCACCTCTACTACTTCTGGCTCACGCACTTCTCGCGTGACGAGTTCGTCAGAATGACAAGCACCTAACGTTGCACCCAACAGCGCAACGAACAATAGACTCTTGAAATAAGTTAGTTTCCTCATTATTATTGGGGTTGTATATGCTTTTTCACCCTACATAACCAGCCTTTTCTCCGTTTTTTTTCGGACAAATCAGCTGAAGTTAAATAGGAATTTCCTCGCAAGGTAAAGGGGTCACAGACCCTTTTATGCTCGGGGTCATAGACCCTTTTATGCTCGCCCCGACAAGCGGGGCTCGGTTCCTCGGAGGGCTTCTAGTTCTTCTAGAGCTTCTAGTTCTTCTAGAGCTTCTAGTTCTTCTAGAGTTTCTAGTTCTTCTAGAGCTTCTAGTCCAACCGCGCAGCCCTCTAACGTCTAACGTCTAAATTCTAACGTCTAACATAGTCTTCATCAATCGGGGATTGTCTTCCTTCATCTCTGGACGTTTTTTACCGCATTCGGTTTGAGAAATCCTTGTTGTTCATCAGAAAACACTTTTTCTGTTGGCTTACAATCATTTATCCGTTATTCAAATAAGACTTTGTGTGCGAATATACGACTTTTGTTTCATTTCCGCCTACTCTATGGGTGAAAAGGCATTCATCCAGCCTTTTACCCCCCCCCATTTTGCAAAGTAGACATTGAATTTTAGGCATTAAAGGTTAGACGTTAGAGGGTCTAGTGCTTCTAGTTCTTCTAGAGATTCTAGTATTTCTAGAGATTCTAGTTCTTCTAGTCTTTCTAGAGATTCTAGTCCTTCTAGAGATTCTAGTATTTCTAGTCCTTCTAGAAAATAAAAAGAGCCTCTGGCCTAAGCCAGAAGCTCTAATTTCTAATGTCTAACCTCACCCTTCAGTGTGAGCACCTTCAGCGTGACCACCTTCAGCGTGAGCACCTTCAGTGTGAGCACCTTCAGCGTGCGCAGCCTTTTTCTTCTTGGCCACAGGCACCACTTCCACTTTAGAGAAGCGCACATAGCCCTTCTTCACATCGAGTGCTTGCTTCACGCGGAGCGTAGGAGTGAACACCACTCTCACCTTTATAATGTCTCCCGCGTTCACATCCTTCTCGGCGTCCTTAGACTTCGTGTGGATGGTTGGGCGGAACGAACCGAGGTCACCAAAGCGAACAGCGTCACCATCGCGGAGCGCATCAATGAGTTCCACTTCGAGCGCATCGAGCACCGCCTTGATGTCGCTAGAAGCCAGGGTGCACTTCTTTTCGATGCGTTCAATGATTTTTTGGTTGCTCACCACAGACACGCCAGCAATGGCGGGGTGATAGATTACTTCTTTGGTGATGGGTTTCTTGCGTTTTACGACTTTGTACTGAATCATGGTATAAACGATTTAGATGGTTTGATAAATAGATTGATTATGTTTTGGGGCGAAGTTTCGTTCTCACTGTCCGATCAGCCCCGACGACCGATTCATTTCGAACGCCCTTCTATATATATATGGGTAGATATTGCCCCAAAGAGTGAAAAAATCGGGAAAAACTGCACTTTTTTTTTCAAAATCATTCTATTTGTCCTCTCCACTTTGCAGAACTCACCCAAAACAATCTTTTAGTTGTGCTAGAGCATCTAGAGCATCTAGTCCTTCTAGGGCATCTAGCCTTTCTAGAGCATCTAGTCCTTCTAGAGCTTCTAGAAAAAACTAGAGCCTCTAGCCTAAGCCAGAAGCTCTAATCTTTTATTTCTAAGCCCGAGCCACGCGAGCGTGGCGAGCAGAAAAGGGTCTATGCCCCTCTAACATCTAATCTCTAACGTCTAACGTCTAATATCTAACGTCTAATATCTAACGTCTAATATCTAATTCACAAACGCAGCCTTGTTGCTGCCATCGTCATAAGTTCTGAGGGACTCATCACGAACCACAGAAGAGCCAAGGAGGTTAATGCGGATATCAAACTTCTTGTCAGAACCAATCTGACCACGATCACCACCAGTCGAGGAACTTCCCAAGCGATAAAGGCGCACAAACGTATGTCCCTGATTGTCCGTAAACACAAAACGCATGAAAGGCATACCACCGTCCGTGCTTTTACCGAAAGGATCCACACTAGTGTCCACCTTGCAAGGTGGCATATAGAATTGGCCTGAGAGATACATATCAGGATGCGGGTCATAAGACACCACCCACTTACTCTTCTGCCAAGAAGCAAAAGGCTGTTTGTTTTGGGGCAAACTTCTGTCCCAAATCACCAAACCACCGATGTAGGGATAAGTGCTAGCTGCATTGCGGTTCAGCTTACTATAAGGCTCACTCGTCGCCCCATCGAGCATAAACTTCCCTGGAATGCGTTCCACTGTAACCTTTTTGATTACATAACCCTCGGGCAAAGGATAAGTTTGGAAGATGAAACGCGAGAAAGCACGCCACAGGGTCACACCACGGTTAAACACCCTCACGTTGTTTCCCTTATCTTCAAATGCACCATCCATTCTAGCCACCATCACTAGAGGAAGTTTGGCAGAAAGACCATTGTAACCGCGCAAATACTTACTCGTTTCCATCACCTCGTCCGAATTGGCACCTCTCACCTTCAAGCGCGCCTTGTCGTCGGCATGCACATTCGTCACAAAGCTCCAATCACCAAAAGTTGAGAGGTTTATGCCTTGATATTCCCACGTGGCCACACCTTTTGCTCCAGTGTTGTCCACACTGAACGCTTCGCCAATGCCACGAATCGTCACGTTCACCACTTCATCTTCTTTGTCGGCAGCATCCTTGTTGATACTGTTACCGTTGCCCTGCATCAAGGGGCGGAAATTCACCTGCAAACGCAGTTTTTCATGAGAAACAGATGAAGTCGCCACAGCATCTTCTGCAGCATCGCAGCCCACCACAGTGGGAAGCATCGAAGATAAGCCCAACAAGAGGACTGTGCTCTTCCACAAATTGCGTACATTCATCATATCTGGTCGTTTGAGTTACTAGGACTACCAATGAAATTCTTCAACGGATAAGACTCTGGCAAAGAGAAATTCTCTACGCTCTCGTACCACGGAGCTACGTCTATCTTGTCCACTTTGAGATAAGTGTGAACAAAGGCACTGGGGTCGTCATTACCCATGCCAGTAGCCGTGTAATAAATCGTATAGAATTTGTTACGCTCTAGACCACGAGGCAGCATCAGCTGGAAAAAGCGTTTTCTTATTGCCTCTTGGAAACCTGCAGGAAGCGTCATAATCATCGACATACTAGGCTGCTGATGCTTGTTCACATCGTCCTGCAGTTCTCCATATTCGTTGATGTAGAATTGTTGCGTCACATAGCGCATGTTGCTCTGCACTTTCAGCGTTGTGTTCACCGGAGCACCATGCACTATTTCGCCCATCGGCAAACGCTTATTGGCTGGACTTCCCATTGGCACTGAATGCTTGCCCAAATAGGTGTTCTTGGGAAAGTATTTATAGCGGAACACCACGGGCGCCCCAGCAGGAATCAAGGTCATTCTAAAATCCGTGAAATTAATCACTATTCTCACCTTGGCAATGGTGCGTTCCATGTCCACATTCACCACAGCCGGCAAGGAGTTGCGATCAAATTGCACATTGTCCTTGATGCCGATCATCACGATGTGGTGAAAGTCGGGACTGTTGTAGTCGGGCTGATTGTTCGCACCCAAAGGATAAGGGATGGGACCCAACTGTTCGTCAGCACTAGTGAGTTGATTAATCACCAATCCTTTCAAATCATCCAATGTGTTGATTTCGTTGCGCGCACCACGTTCCAAACGGTTGCGCACGGCAGTGGGAAGATTGAGCAACACCACACAAGTTTTGCCCTCCACTGCAGTTCGGGGCACATCGAGCAAATACACACCACGATAGTATTTGCCTTGGAAAGGACGTTCATACACGCCATCCACCCAGTTTTCCTTGTCTTCTTCAGCAGGAGAAAAACCTTCAGTGTCGAAGTGGAACAGAGACTTACCAGCAACCACGGCCTTGCGACCATTGCTCTCAAAAAACAACACGTCGACCGTCTTATAACTACTTTCATAGTCGGCAGTCGACTCCGTGCCGTTCGGCGCATTGGGCACAGCACGTGTGGTGTGTCTCTCGGCCTCTTCTATGCGAAAAGTCACATAGACTTTATCATTCTTGTCTTGTTGTGTTTCCTCCACATACGCCTGATCACAAGCACTAAGCCCTGTCAGCAGCAAGAGCCACAACAATAGATGGATGATTCTCATATCAATATATTTTTTTTTGAGCTGCTATTTCAGAATACTAATTCAGAAAACTGTCGTAGGTGTCTCTCCAGTTCGCACTACGCACCACTATGTCGCTCGACTTCTCGCCCAAACGGTTGGTGGCTGGCACTACCTGACCTCGGTCACTCTTGAAATATTCTATCCTGATGAACGTTTTGCCTGCGGCAGGAAGATTCTTCCCACTTGCATTGCTCCAATTCACCGTGAAGTCTGCAAAACCTTGTTCATTGTTGTGCTGGCCGATGTTGCCAAACTGCAACTTGTTGGCATTGCCCGAAGCATTCACCTTGCGCATATTGCCATAGTCCTTGAAATAGGCCTGCGTGTTGGGCTTTCCGTCTTGGTCTAACAGCGTGATGGTGGCCCACTCATAGGTTTGGTCAGTGGTTTTCAAATCGTTTTGGATGCGCAAACGCGTCTCCTTGTTCGTACTGCTAAACGTGGGGTCGGCCACATTCACTTGCACCCAGTTGAACATCAACGCCTCGCCCAATGATTTCTCTTCTTCCCCAGGCGCAATGCGCATCTCCACCTGCAAACGGTCTTTTTCGCGGATGGTATATTCGTAGTGACGATTGCGCAAAATAGAGAATTTGCTATACCATTGGGGGTTAGGCAATCGGGGGTTGTCGGTGTTGTCGTTTCTTTCCGTCAAATCAGCCGTTCCGAGGTTGAAGGCCTTTGTTTCATTTAGTTTCGCTTCAAACTCTGCTTGATCAGCATAGGGATAGAAGTTCCGACTTTCTGTCGCTGCGGGGTATTTGTCAAACAGCGCGTCACTGCTCTTTTTCCAAAAACCTTGGTTGGGGGCTGAGAAAGCGAGCATCACGGCATTCAAGCGATCGTAAGCTTGGCCGCCATTGGGTTCACCATCGAGCGGATGCTTCGGAAGTAACAACTCGGGCACGTAAAACGTGTAGCGATAACGTTTGAGGTCGGCTTCATGTTGCGACGCAGCAGTATAGGTTTCGCCCCCATAGGATTCAGGAGCGGTTGCCCCTTCACAGATAGTGGTGCAACGATAGCGTGACTGGTCGTCGGCAAATATGTCGCTGTAAAATTTGAACTGTCTTGGCGTATGGTTCATTTGAAACAGCGGTGTGTTGAAGAACGACCAATAACGAGGGCGATTGAGCAAGGTAATGGCAAATTTGCCCATCGCTGGCCATTCCAAATAGTCTACATTTTTAGCTGTGTTCACGTGAGCAGCTTTTTCCACATTGATGGTCACCTTCGCCATGCAGCGCACCAACTTCACCCTTTCGTCACCCCCTGCAATGAAGTGCTGAGGGTCTTGATCGCTCATACCTTTGTTATTGCGTGTGATGTTGATTTCAACGTCTTTATACACCGCCGACATCGGCATAGGATAGTTATATTCTATATTTCCCGGCTTTGGGTCCACTTCAGGATGCCAACGTTTTTCACGGGCGTTCCACTTGCGATAAGGGGCGATGTCGAGGTGTGACAAGGGTTCCCAATGCTTACGAGCAGCATCATCAGTATAAACTCGTCCATCAAAGATGCGCGCTATGTTGGAGCCGACAGTCAGTTTGTCTAACACCTTTGTGCCGTTCCAACTGTAGTCATCGCGTTTGTTTCCGTTCTCTTCTGTTGGCGAATACCAAAATTTTCCTTCATTGGCAATGAACCAAAAGTCGTAGGTGCCAGGAAGGATTTTGATGGGACGACGCCATCTTGCATTTACATCGGGATATTGCGTGAAGCGTTCGGTCAACTCGGTGGGGTTGTCCTCTTTCTCATTGTAGACGATGGTGCCAGTTTGGCTGTCTGAAATGATCATGCGCAGACTCACCACTCTGGACTCCCAATCAGTAGTAGGACTTGGAGAAATCGGATCATTGGAAACAGCTCCTGCAGCGCGAGTGTTTTGCACCGTCACACTGGTGGAGAGCCAAATGGGTGCTCCACCCTTTTCGCGCTCAGTGCCCACCAAGGCATAATCCTTGGCGCAGCTCACCAACACTAAGCTGGCGAGCAGGCTCAAGGCATATTTCTGAAATGATAGTTTCATTGGTCGTTCTTGCTATTTTTCGATTTGAAAAACTATTCGTCCGCCACCTTCGTTACTGACGCGACGCATCCACATAGGCAGGGTCTTCTAATTCTGCAGGAGCTAGCACCGGCAATACACTCGTAGCCTGATATTTTTCCTTGAATGTCTGCTTAAAGGGGTCAACAAAGCCAAAGGAGTGTTGGAAGCGTCCGGAATTGTCAAACTGATAAGTCATGAAGTTAGGCCTTCCTTTCCAATAACCGTTCTTCACCGCCATTTGGAATACCAAACCTACATACGCTCCCACACGAGCAGACTCTTGTGGCGAACCAGGTCCAACGGGTGTGGGTGAACCGGGAACGTGGAATACGCGAATAGTGATACCTCTACTCACATCGGGTTTCCAAAAGTCACCCCAAAACTCATTGTGCGGTGCTTGGTTCATCCTCGGGCGATTGGCAGCCACTACATTTTTGAGGAAGGCTTTGGCGGAGGCATCATCCTTAAATCGTACACCCTCGTTGCCTAAGTGGCGCGTGTGTATCACAAAGCGAGAATCAGGGGTATAGTCCTTGGGTTTATTACCTGGATTACCTGTGTTTCCGTGATTCCATTGACCATATTCTGTGTAGCGCACGGCTTCGCAGAAGGGGGTACCCACAAAGCGCAAAGCAAAATAACTATTGTAGTTTTTAGGACTATTCGATTCATTGTCGATAAAGTTCGCCTCACGATAATAGTAGGACTTCATCCCTTTATAGAGCACACCACCAATGCTCACATCTTCCGTACGCTCCTGCATGTCGTCACCTCGAGCGTGACTAGACGCGTTGATGTTGCCCAAATGAGGAGGAAACACGGAGTTCACGGTGTGGGCATCAGGAATCTGCCATTTCAATCCGGTGAGCGTGGGGGCACCCGACACTGAAGGACGACCATTCACATCAAAACTATTGGCAAAGTAGTCTCTAAGTTCAGGGAGAAAGTAACGAGAATTGGCCAAAACTCTATTCTCAGCCGTGGAGTCTGGCCAAACATAAGCTCCAGCATACCTGGAGTCTGAAAGCACAAAGTCGGGACCAAAATAACCCAATGGGGTCAACACCAAACCACCCACCAGTTCTTTATCTCTGAAATAGGCGCGACCACTCTTGTGGTTTTTCTCTGACACAAAGGCCGTGCGAGAGCCCAAACCACTCTGTTCGAGGGTGGCATTATAAAGCTCCATACGCACATGAAGTCCCTCACTGCCATAGAGTGCATTGTCGCGAGATTCGTCGATAGACTTCATCCACACATAATAGTAAGGTGTCCACTCTGTGTCTTTTTGTCCCTGTTTCAAACGGAACAACGGATAACCGCTCTTCAAATTGTTGGGATCGGCTTTGTCTAATCTCACTTGTTGGAAGAAGGGGTCGTCTTGCACACTCACAAACGAATAACCATGACCATCGGGACGATATCCATGCCAACTCAAGGGGGAACGATCGGGAGCTGACAATTGGTTCACTGATATCCAACCACCAGTAGTTGAGGTGCTGGACTCGACAGATATACCACGGAGGAAATAAGAGAAAGACGTCTTCTTCCAAGTCAATTGGTTGTAGGTATTGTCCACATGCTTTTTGATCCCTGGGTCTTCAGACAACTTGTGCATTGAATTCTTAAATCGCATGCACAACAAACTGCCATAGGGCAAAAAGTTAGGCGCAGCGTCGATGCACACCAAACGTGCAGAGAGATTGCTACTGTTGCGGTCGTTGTTGGCCACAGCCATACGCACGCCCCAACGGCGTTCTCCCGCGCGTCCCACGGCATCTGTGCCGAGTTGGAAAGGCACGATGATGTCTTTGCCCAACACGAGCTTCTCGCCTGGTTTATACAATTTATTGGGGATGCGACAACTTTTATTGATGTTATACGCCTTTGTGTTGGCATCCCAATCTCCACCGGTCATGGCGTCGAGATACCACACATCGTCTTTCGTCATCGTGGGAGCACCACTTGCGCCTTTCACCGCGGTGAAGTTGTAAATCCCCGAAGCATCTAAGCTCAGTTCTTGACCTTTGACAATGTTCCAATTGTTATTGGCCGAAACATAAACTTTCGATCCATCTTGGTTGCGCAAAATGAGCAACACCGACATCGTGGTGGCTTCACCAGGATTCAATTCGAGCTGCGTGGTACCATCGTTTTTCACCAGCAAAGCGGTGCGCGTGGCTTTCTCGCCGTTTCCGGCATTTTCACCGCCTTCATCGCTCACTGCCGTGATTTTACTTTTAAAACCTATGGAAGGAAAATCTAGTTTCAAACTGAAGGTATCGGCACGCTGCGTCTGCTCTTTTTCTGCTGTGCTGCGTTCGCGCATCGCAAGTTCGTCGGAACGACAAGCTCCCAAGGCTGCAGCGAAGACTGCAACGAACAAAAGGCTTTTGAAAAAAGTCAGTTTCTTCATTATTCTTTGGATTGTATATGCTTTTTCACCCTGCCTAACCAGCCTTTTCTCCGTTTTTTTTCGGACAAATCAGCTGAAGTTAAATGGGAATTTCCTCGCAAGGCAAAAGACATTAACGTCTAACGCCCGAGCCACGCATGCGTGGCGAGCAGAAAAGGGTCTGCGACCCTCTAACGTCTAAATTCTAACGTCTAAATTCTAACGTCTAATATCTAACGTAGTCTTCATCAAATGGGGATTGTCTTCCTTCATCTCTGGGAATGAGGGTCGCACTTCGACCTGTGTAGTCCTCACTTTCTGTCAGAAAAGGATTTATTCCTCTGGAATTCAATCATTTATCCATTTATCCGATATATTCTGTGTACAAATATATGACTTTTATTCGAATTAAAGACAGCAAACTAGTCAAAAAGGTCTGATTTCTCATTTTGCCCCCCCCCATTTTGCAAAGTAGACATTAGAAAATAGACATTAAAGATTAGACGTTAGAGATTAGACCTTAGACGTTAGAGGGTCACAGCCCCTTTTTCGCTCGGGGTCACAGTCCCTTTTTCGCTCGGGGTCACAGACCCTTTTTCGCTCGCCCCGACAAGCGGGGCTCGGTTCTTCGGAGAGCTAGTTCTTCCAGAGCTTCTAGAGCATCTAGGGCTTCTAGGGCTTCTAGGCCTTCTAGAGCTTCTAGGGCTTCTAGAAAAATCTAGAGCCTCTAGCCCAACCGCGCAGCCTCTAACGTCTAACGTCTAACCTCTAACGTCTATTTCTTCTAGAGCTTCTAAAAAAAACTAGAGCCTCTAGCCTAAGCCAGAAGCTCTAATTTCGAGCCACGCGTGCGTGGCGAGCATAAAAGGGTCTGCGACCCTCTAACGTCTAATCTCTAACGTCTAATCTCTAATTCAGATAAGCCGCTTTGCTACTGCCCTCATCGAAAGCCTTGAGGACAGCATTATTGTTAGCGCGTTCCTTGGCAGGAGCCAAGAGATTGATGCGAATGTTGTAGTGCGCGTTGGGGTCAATATTTCCACGATCATTATTCCCCGAGTTGCCCAAACGATAAAGGCGCACAAAAGTGCGATTTTGATTGTCCGTAAACACAAAGCGGAGCAAAGGCATCCCCCCATCCGTGTTCGTGCCGAAAGGATCAGGGTTGCCATTCACCTTGCAAGGCGGCAAATAGAAATGTCCAGACAGAAACATATCAGCATTGGCAGTTTGATCCACACTCCATGCCGACTTTTGCCATTTCGCCAAAGGCTGGTCATTCCCATACCTGTTGCTCCAAATTTCAAAGTCCAAATAGGGATAATTATTAGCTCCCGCCCGATTGAGGTCAGCATAGGGTTTAGTGGTGTGTCCCACCAACATAAACTTCGCTGGAATGCGCTTCACTGAAACGCTCTTCAACGTATAGCCCCCAGGGAGCGGAAAAGTCTGAAAAGAAAAACGAGCAAACACACGTTGCAGCATCACCTGTTTACTAAACGTACGGACAGAATACTCGTTGGCAGCACCAAAACGTGATTGTGGCACATCAGCCACCATCAAGAGTGGGAGCTCTGCCGACAGTCCGTTGTAGCCACGGAGATACTTACCAGTTTCCATTTCCTCACCACTGGTAGTAGAAGCATGTCCAATGTGTGCCTTGTCGTTATCGTGCAGGTTGGCAACAAACGACCACGTTTCGTCGCGTCCCTCTTGGGGGGGCAACGTCACCGTCCAGTTGGCAACCCCTTGTCGCCCAGTGCTACTGATGGAAGTCGCATCGCCGATGCTCACACACGAAAGATTCACCACAAAATCCTCCTTGTCTGAGCCATCTTTGTCGATGCTCGGAGCATTGCCGTGCGTCAAAGGGCGGAAATGGACGCTCAAATGCTGTTTGCCTCCCACAGCGGAAGGTGTCAGCACAACATCTTCTGACGAAGCATCACAGCTCACCACAGTGGGGAGCACAGCAGCGCAGCCCAACCCAAGGCAAGCCAACTGCAGGAGTTTGCGTAGGTTCATCATATATGGTCGTTAGGATCAGTGGGACTACCACTGAAGTTATTGAAAATATAGTCAGGAGAGGTGAAGAAATTTTCCGTGCCTTCGTCCCAAGGCTTCACCACCACGTTGTCAGCTTTGAGAATCACTCTCTGCGTACCACCAGGTTTCGCTCCCCCCATATCGGGAACGTGCACATAGATGGTGTAGCTCTTGTTGCGCTCTATCCCTCGAGGAAGATCCAACACCCAATAGCGTTGAAATGGAGTACCGTGAATCAACACGGAAAGGTCGATACTAGGTTGCGTAGTCGCATTGTCGGGCAGTTCGCCATATTCATTCATATAGAATTCCTGAACAAAATAGGGCACCTTTCCCGTGCCATACAATTTCACAGGACCTTGCACAAAAACACCATCCTTCGGAGCGTTCAGCGCACCTGCGTTTGTGGATTTGGCTTTCCACACAGACCCTAAAGTTGTTTCACTGGGAAAATTCTTATACTGATAGGACATCGTCATTTTATAATTAGCGCTGGCGAAAAAGGTGAAGTTATTCGATGCGAAGTACCCCACAATCTTCACCTTGGCAATGGTGCGCACCATCTGCACCTGAATCACCGAAGCCACATCGTTGTCGGAGAACGAAACCCTAGGCGTCTCGCCAATCATCACAAGGTAGCGAAAAGCAGAACTGTTGTAGTCGGGTTGGTTGTTGGCATCCAAAGGATAAGGGATGGGACCCAGTTGTTCGTCAGCACTCGTTTGTCGGTGCACCACCTGCGCTTTCAAAGCACTCAGCGTGCTAATGCTGCCGCGCTCTAGGAGCGTGCGAATTTCAGCCGGCAGATTGAGCACCACCACACAGGTTTTGTCCTTCACATTGTCGCGCTTCACGCCTGCAAGATAGACACCACGTCGGTTGCCACTGCGTTCATACACGCCGTCCACCCAGTTGTCTTTGTCGGCACCACTGGGGGCAAATCCTTCACTCTCGAAATGGTGCACTTTTTTCTGTCCCACTTGAGCGATGTTGCCATTCTTTTCAAAAAACAGCACATCGACCGTCCTATAACTGCTTTCATAGTCAGCACCAGCCTCTGTGCCGGTTGGAGCGTTGGGCACAGCACGGGTTTCACGCGGCTGCGCACTGCTGATGGTGAAAGTGACATAAAGTTTTTCAGACTCCTCAGTAGACTGGATGTCTTCAAAACTCTGCTGGCACGCACTGAGCGCCAACAGGGCAAAGAGACAAGACAACAATAGATTTATTCTTCTCATATCAGTTTTTATCTTTGAGAGATGCACTTAGCGCAGGGCTCAAGGTTGACGATTCCTTCTATCATCTTCTTCAAACACCTTGAAAGCGTCAGTCCAATTTCGATCACTCACCACGATGGTGTTATCTGTATGGTTGAGGTAGGTAACCTTCTGATTATTCGCATCGAAATATTCCAGCTTGATGAACGCCTTGCCGGGCGTGGGAGTGTTGGCACCAGTCGTTGCGCTCCAGTCGATAGTGAAATCAGAAAATCCGTGTGCTGCTGTGTGCGCAGTGTTAGTACCTCCAAACTCCACTTGAACCACACGCTGACCATTTCGTTTCACGGCTTTCATCGTGCCGATGTTGGAGAAAAAGGCTTGCGAATTTTCTCCCCCATTTTGATTGAGCAGTGAGATACGAATCTTTGAGTAAAGATGGGTAGCAAAACCATTTTGAATGCGCAAGGTCATTTGCTTGTTGGTGGCAGAAAACGAAGGGTCAGGCATATTCACCATCACTTCATCGAGAAGCATCGTTTTGCTTTTCGGTGCTTCGTCCCAAGGGGCAATCACCGCATCCACCTGCAAACGGTCTTTCTCGCGGATGGTAATCACGTAGTGGCGATTGCGCAAGAGGGAAAATTTGCTGTATCTATCGGGATTGAGCAGTTTGGGGCTATTGGGAGA
>CAJPLH010000012.1 GCA_905371275.1 Prevotellaceae bacterium | reverse complement strand
ATCACCATCGAACGCAAACAAGGTGAGCAAAGCAATCGTGCACACATTGTGGAAGATGTGAAACTCATCGAAAACACCATTCGTCTGAACAACGATTTGATCAACAATCTTCGCCAACAGGTGAAGGCCTCTAAGTCAAACAACGCTGAATTGCGCAAGAAGATGGAGGAATCTGTGGCTGCATTTACAGCGCAGATTGCTGATTTGACGAAACAAGCGGAAGAACTCCGCGCTGAATTGGCAAAAAAAGACATTAAAATTGCGGAACTTGGCGAACAAAACGCTAATCTTCAGAGCAATGTGAACGAACTCAGTGCGCAAAACGAAACGAAAGCGCGCACCGTGGCTTCGCAAGACCGCGAACTCAACAGTGCTTACTATGTGTTTGGCACGAAGAGCGAACTCAAGGAACAAAATATCCTCAAGGGAGGAGAAGTGTTGCGCAGTAATAATTTCAACAAGGACTATTTCACCAAAATCGACATCCGCGTGGACAAGGTGATTCGTCTTTATTCGAAGAGTGCGCGCTTGATGACCACTCACCCTGAAGGTAGTTATTCGCTCGATAAAGATGCACAAGGACAATATACGCTCCGCATCACTGACCCCACACGCTTCTGGAGTGTGAGCAAGTATCTAGTGATTACGGTGAAGTAATTGTTCCTATATATTTTATACTTTAACCCAAATCGGTCATTAGATGATGAACCGATTTGGGTTTAATTTTATTGGATTATGAAACGTTTTTCTATAATGAATTGTCCTGCACGTGCAGGAAGACTCGGGGCACTGTTGTTGCTGTTGCCTTTCCTTTTGAGCAGTTGTGTGAGCTATGATAGTTGGAATCGTACCACTACTGGGATGAGTTTGGGCGCTTTCTTCGGCTCCACAGTGGGCGGCATCCTTGGTGGCAATCGCGGTGCCGATTTGGGTACGCTGATTGGAGGTGCCACAGGGGCGGCTATTGGTGCGGCTTCGGCAGCCAAAAATGAAGAACAGCGGGCACGAAATTACGATACGTATAATACGCGCGATGGACGCTATGGTAACGAACAAGTGGGTTATGGTCGCTATAATGAGAGTAGTGATGGATATGCCACTTTCAATGGGATTGAATTGTCGAATCTCACTTTCTCCGATTACAATGGCGACCGCTGTTTGCAGCCTGGAGAGCGTGCGCAGATTACTTTCGACCTCTACAATAATTCTGGAAGTACGCTCTACAACATTGCGCCTGTGGTGTCTTGCGACTATAAGCGCGTGAATGTTTCTCCCACTGCCATCATTGGCGAATTGCCCGTGGGACGCGCGGTGCGTTACCAAGCAGAAGTGGTGGTGCGCTCTAATGCACGTCAGCGAGAATTGATGTTTCAAGTGGCACTCCCTACAAGCAACGGACGTTTGCAGGTGATGAAATCTTTTAGTATAGAACTTTTGAGACGTTGATGAATCATTCTTCGCACTATTCGGCTACGCTTCGTTTGGGGCTTCCCATTGCTATTGCGCAACTCGGCACGATTGTTTTGGCTTTTGCAGACACTATTATGGTGGGGCATTATAGTACTCCAGCACTTTCTGCCGCTTCTTTTGTGAATAGTCTGTTCAACTTGGCCACAATGATTATTTTGGGATATAGTTACGGCTTGACGCCTTTCATTTCCTCGAAGTTTAGTCAGGGAAGCAAGGCTGAAGTGGGGGCGATTATGCGCCGTGGACTGGTGGCAAATCTCGTGTTTGGGGCTGCGGTGCTTTTGTGTTTTGGGGTGCTCTTTTTTCTTTTGCCCTATCTGGGACAACCGTCAGATTTGCTCCCTCTGATGCAATCTTATTATGTCACGCTGTGGGTGTCGTTGTGGTTTGTGGTGATTTTCACCGCTGCGCGACAATTCACCGATGGCATCACTTACACGCGTTTGGCGATGTGGCTTATTTTGGCAGGAAATGTTGTCAATATCTTGCTCAACTATTTGCTGATTTTCGGCATCGGTCCGTTTCCTGAATGGGGACTTTTTGGTGCTGGATTTGCCACGATGGTGAGTCGCATCTTGATTGCTGTGGTGCTGCTTGCCATTATCTTCTGGGGAAAGCGTTTTGCTGACTTCCGCCTTCCACTCTCGGCTGATACCCTCTCGCTGTTGCCCTCGTTGCGCGAAATCCACAGTAAGTCGTGGCCGGTGAGTCTGCAAATTGGTTTGGAAACTTTCTGTTTTGCGGGTTCGGCTGTGATGACGGGATGGTTGGGGAAGATTCCTTTGGCTTCTTATCAAATCTTGATGACTTTGGGCACGTTGGGCTTCACGCTGTATTATAGTTTGGGAGCGAGTATGAGCATCCGCATTGCTTATTTCTTGGGACAAAATGATAAGGCTGAGGCGTTGTCGGCTGGAAAAGCGGGAAGAAATTTGCTTTTGCTGAATGCTACTTTGTCTTCGATGCTGTTTTATTTTGCTGGTAATGTGATTGTTCATCTCTTTACGCAGGATGAGGCTGTGATTACTGCGTCGCTTGCGTTACTTTTGCCTTTGGTAGTCTATCAATTTGCTGATGCGCTGCAGATTTGTTACGCTAATGCGCTGCGCGCTACGCAACACGTGTTGCCGATGACGTGGAGTTCTGCGGTGGCTTACCTTGTAGTGGGTATGCCTGCGGCGTATTTGATGGGCTTTACGCTGAAGGGCGGTGTGGAAGGCATCTTTTATTCATTTGCTATCTCGCTGATGGTGGCTGCGCTTCTCTTTGCGTTTTTCTATCATCGATTTATGAAGGCGAAGGGCTAGAGAGTTTTTGAGCTGTTCTGCTTTATTGAAGGAGCATTCCTTTACCTCAAATCAGTATCCTATATGTGACGTTTTAGATTACAATGAAAAATCCCCATTTGCATAACGCAAATGGGGATTTTTGTATGTGGTGTTTCGGATTAGAAACCTGCGAGTTCGAGAACTTTGGCAACGGCTTCATCAAGACCTGCGGTATTTTTACCACCTGCTGTCGCGAAGTGGGGAGCACCACCGCCACCACCTTGGATGAGGCGTGCGGCTTCTTTGACGAGGTTACCAGCATGGAGTTGACGGCTTGCAATGAGATCTTTGCTCACCATAACAGTGAGAAGAGGCTTGTCGTCGTGTTTTGAACCGAGAACGAGGAAGGTGTTTGCGGGCAATTGACCTGACACTTGGAAGGCGAGGTCTTTCACTGCACCTGCTTCTACATCCATGGGGAGTACTTGCGCAATGACTTTGACACCATCAACTTCTTTGGCAGATTCGATGAGCTTCCCTTTGAGTTGTCCCACGCGTTCGCGAACGGCAGCTTCCACTTGCTTCTTCAAGTCGGCGTTTTCGTCGATGGCTTTTTGCACAGCGGCTTTCACGTCTTTGGCATTGTTGAAGAAGGCGCTGACACTGCTGAGAATGTCTTGTTGGAGATACATGCTTTCTTCTGCCGCTTCACCAGTGATGGCTTCGATGCGGCGGATACCTGCTGCAACACTGCTTTCGCTGACGATGCGGAACAAACCGAGTTTGCCGGTTGCGCTGACGTGTGTACCACCACAGAACTCTACGCTGTCTCCAAACTGAACAACACGTACGCGGTCGCCATATTTCTCTCCGAAGAGGGCAATCGCTCCCATATTTTTGGCTTCTTCGATAGGCACATCTCGGTGATCTTGGAAGGGGATGTTTTCGCGGATGCGACCATTGATGATGCGTTCGATTTGGCGCAATTCCTCGGGAGTTACCTTTTGGAAGTGAGAGAAGTCGAAACGGAGACTGCGGTCGTTGTTGAGCGAACCTTTTTGTTCTACGTGGGTGCCGAGGACTTCGCGGAGAGCTTGGTCGAGCAAGTGGGTAGCGGTGTGGTTGGCTTCAATTTTGTGACGACGATCTTCATCAACGCATGCCATGAATTCTGCTTCGGGATGCTTGGGAAGTACCTTGGTGAGGTGGATGGGAAGGTTGTTTTCGCGCTTTGTGTCGAAGATTTCCACTGTTTCTTCCTCATTGATGAGCACACCAGTGTCACCTACTTGTCCACCCATTTCTGCATAGAATGGCGTGTTGTCGAGCACGAGTTCGAAGTAGGTTTGTTTCTTTTGTTGCACTTGACGATATTTCAAGATGCGGCAACCATATTCGGTGTAATCCCAACCGTGGAAAGTGGTGTCGCCTTCTGCCAAAACCACCCAGTCGCCTGTTTCTGTGGCTGCGGCATTGCGCGCGCGCTCTTTTTGTTGTTGCATTTCTGCATCAAAACCAGCTTCGTCCACGGTGAGACCGGCTTCTGAACAAATGAGTTCGGTGAGGTCGAAGGGGAAACCATAGGTGTCGAAGAGGGTGAAGGCTTCTTTTCCTTCCACCACTTTGTTGCCTGCTGCCTTAGTGGCTTCAATGATATTTTCCAAACGGTTGATACCAGTGGCAAGGGTGCGGAGGAATGATTCTTCTTCTTCGCGAATCACCTTGGTGATGAGTTCTTGTTGCGCAGGAAGTTCGGGATATGCACCTCCCATCTCTTGTACGAGGGTGGGAATGAGACGGCAAATGAAGGCTTCGCGCTGGTTGAGGAAGGTGTAAGCGTAGCGAACTGCACGACGCAAGATGCGACGAATCACATAACCTGCTTTTGCGTTGGAGGGAAGTTGTCCGTCTGCGATGGAGAATGCGATAGCGCGCAAGTGGTCTGCAATAACGCGCATTGCCACGTCGGTAGCTTCTTCTTTTCCATATGCAAAACCAGAAAACTCTGCGATTTTGCGGATGATGGGTTGGAAGATGTCGGTGTCGTAGTTGGAGTTCTTGCCTTGAAGCACACGCACCAAACGCTCAAATCCCATACCTGTGTCGATGACCTTGTGGGGAAGACCTTCGAGAGAACCGTCGGCTTTGCGATTGTATTGCATAAACACGAGGTTCCAAATCTCAATCACCTCGGGGTTGTCTTGATTGACGAGAGAAGCTCCAGAAACTTTGGTTTTTTCTTCTTCAGAACGTCCATCAATGTGGATTTCTGAGCAAGGACCACAAGGGCCGGTGTCACCCATTTCCCAGAAATTGTCGTGCTTGTTACCATTGATGATGTGGTCTTTGGGGAAGTAGCGTTCCCAAATGGCAGCTGCTTCATCATCGCGCTCTAGTCCGGCTTCTTTGTCGCCTTCAAAGACAGTGACGTAGAGATTTTTTGGATCAATCTTGAGCACTTCCACCAAGAATTTGTAGGCGAAAGTGATGGCATCTTCCTTGAAGTAGTCGCCAAAAGACCAGTTACCGAGCATTTCAAACATCGTGTGGTGGTAGGTGTCGTGTCCCACCTCTTCGAGGTCGTTGTGCTTACCACTAACGCGCAGACACTTCTGTGAGTCTGTCATGCGTCGGCATTTAGGTTCTGCGTGTCCGAGGATAATGTCCTTGAACTGATTCATACCCGCATTGGTGAACATGAGGGTGGGGTCGTCTTTTATCACCATTGGAGCGGAGGGAACGATGAGGTGTCCGTGCTCCTCAAAGAAACGCTTGTAAGATTCGCGTATTTCGTTTGCAGTCATCATACTGAATTCTAATCTATTTGGTGCAAAGTTACAATTTTCTGAGCAAAAATCGAGCGATTCTGCCACGAATTGTGACGGAATCGCTCAATGTGTGAGAGTGTTGGGAGGAAATGTCTCCTAAAGGAGCTTATTGTTGATGGGAATATCCACCATTATAGGGAACTTGTTGATATGGATTTGCGTAGTTTCTTTCTTTGGGGTTAGGACCAAATCTATTTACACCTTGTTGGCTGTCAAAGCAATACCAAAATAGAAGAAGGGTTCCTGCTGCTAGGTGGAAAATGATAGAGATGCACAAGAGCACTAAAAGCCCCTTCTGCTCCATACAAATAGAGATAGCATAGTCATTCATTCCATTAACGAATAGCGGATATATAAAGATTAACATCAAGACAGACGTTGTGAGCGCAGTAGCGAAGGTCAATAGTTGCCACCAACCGCTTCGATTCGTGTCGTGTAAGCGTCGAGCTGAGACTGCCAAATTAGGGATGAGTACGGCAATAGAATATACTGTGTTTAAGAAACCCAAATTTATTCCTATTACTTCTTTTATTCCTAGAACGATAAGGTAAATACCAATTGTAATCAGAAAGTTGAAGAGCTGAAAGAACCAATACTCAGAACGGCGTGCACGGCCGTCGAAGTCAGCATAGTGCTGAAGACAATAGAGAAAATACTTCATAATAGGATTGTTTAAATGGTTTATTGTCGCAGTAAAAACTACTTCTTCTTGACATCCTCTTGTAGATGCTTAATCCAACGGGATGGTTATACCCATATTGATATTGCCCGCATAACGATCCAACAACCCGTCCATTCCGAATGATGTGGGAATAACATCTGTACCTACAAACACTTGGAAACGTGGAGCTTGCAACGTCAGCATTGCGCCGAAGTTCACACGATTGTTTACAAAAGTACTGCTAACCCCCAGTTCAACGGGTTTGATGGGATGCCAAGCCGCTCCTAGTGTCAGTTGCGATTGTTGGAAATCACCATCGAAATATCTAGAATATAGTGCACCCACGTTCAGATGTTTCACAAAGGGAAGTTCATAAGTAGCACCGAGGTTGAGGGTAGTGCGCAATTGAGAAGTCATTGCAGCAGTTCCATTATCGTTGAGAGCCAAAACATCTTGAAGTTCACCTTCAAACTCTTTTTTCACAACAGCAGAGGGATCTGTATTGGGAACAAGAGGATTGTTTCCGTTGTTTACTAGGTTGGTTGCACGTTTTTTCGCATCTTCAATTGTCCACGTACGATTCACCTCGTTACCCAATTTCTGCACCTTGTTGTAGTGGATAAAACCCAAATCCGTGACAGCTGCACTCAGCGTGAGTCCTTCGACGCCATGCACTTCGTAGGTGACACCGAGATCAGTGGCAAGTCCCCAACCAGCAGGCGCGATGCTCAAGTTTTTAGGTTCTTGCTCTTGCAAATGTCCTTTTTTGTCGAAATGGAACTCTGTATTTCCCACCGCTACAGATGCAAAAGCACGCCCGGAAGCAGCCCACTGTTCACGGCCTGTTTTCACTTGCACATCCTGTACTTTACCATCTGCGTAGGCCAGTGCCATAAGTCCCTTCACCTTTGCACCAACCGTGAAATGGTTACCTACCGTGTGAGCATATCCCAAAGCAACTTCGCCGTAAGTACGATGTTGGAGTGAGAGTTGATCAAAACCATAATCATTCTGCAATTTAGGGTTCTTGAAATAGTGGAAGAGTTGATTAGGAACTTCACAAGAACCATTGGAACGCAGGTTTACTTCAAAGAGCGAAGTACCAGAACCAAATGTCGAAGCAAACGAAAGAATGTTGAGATTGAATTCTGCGTTGCTCATCACGTTTTGATTTCCCAAACGTTGATAAAACAACTGCTCAGGAACAGCTTTCTCAGTGAAAAAGTTATAGTCCGTGCTTCCATTCTTATTTGCTGTTTTATAGAAAAACGCGTTCAAAGGATGACTCGTTGATGCGTTATAATACACATTACCCACTAGAGGAATAGCCGTGTAAGGACGATCTTCCAGCATTGCTGCATTGTGCTGATGCGCGTATTTATAAGTTTCCATAAAGAAACCCGTGCGTGAGGTTTGCGCCATAGCTTTCGGTGCAAAACCGAAGGCACTTCCCGTAATGATTGCCAAATAGGTCAATGGTAAAAACCATTTCTTAGTCATAATGATGTGTATTTGAGAAATAATTTAAAAACAAATGTGCCATCTTCTTCAGAAGAAAGCCAAAGAGTGAGTAGGCCGTGAAAATGAAGTCTTTTCGAAGTCTATCGAGTACTACTCACCAATGGGTGCAAATATAGGGAGAAATGTTTAATCTAACAAGTAATTTTAGTTGAATTGCAAAATATATTAGAAATTCGTTTTTGCAAGGACAGAGAATTATAAAAATCTACTCAACTTAAAATTCAATCATTTCAAATTACCAAATGTTTTGAAGCAACAAACCCAGGCAGAAAGCAAAAGCAAAAACAAGGATGTTTCTCGATGTTTCTCCCAGAAGCGCGTTCAGCGCACGACCGTGGCGAATGCGTTGCAACGCTTTCCAAGTGCGCCAGTGAAGTGGAAAGAAAATCAAAGCTTCTAGCGCAGGAAGAAATTGCATCAACAAGATGTCCTCCGTTGTAGGAAGAGTAGCGCAAACTCCAAAAAGCGCGAGCAAGGCCGCCACCCCTAACAGCATATAGAATCCGATTGTTTTCGATTCTCCCAACAGCACCACAAGTGTTCGCTTCTGCACGCGCGCATCATTCTCGCGATCGCGAAAATTATTCACCACCAACAGCAAATCCACCACCAAACCAATGGCAACTCCCAACAAAACCGCAGCAACCGTCAGATGATCCGTGAGCAAGAAATAAGTTCCTCCCACGGGAACCAATCCAAAGAAAATCAGCACCATCACATCTCCCAGCGCAAGTCTGCTCAGATGCGTTGTGTAGAGAAAAGCCCCCGCACCACAACTAAGTCCCACGAGACCGAGTCCTAGCGTCAAAGACAAAAACGAATGTTGCGACACAGTGAGAAACACTGCCAAAATGCCCAAACCCACTAGAGCCGCCAAGAGCAGCGTCACCCCAATGCCCCATTGCATAGCGCGCGCCGTAATCCAACCTTGCGCACAAGCGCGTTCAGGCCCCAACCGGTCTTCCCCATCGCGGCCACGGCGGAAGTCAATGAGATCATTGATAAAGTTGGAAGCAATTTGCATCAAACCAGCAAAAACAATGCAAAGTGCTGCGAGCCACGGAGCGGCCGCGTGTGGAGTATCGCAGGTGAAAGCCAAAGCAGTGGCAGTGATCACCGAAACCAATGCGCCAGAAAGAGTTTTCGGTCGAGCCGCCAACCACCAAGCGCGGAGTGTGTGAGGAGTAGCTTGTGAGTTCATACAGCGAAGATATATGTTTTGCTTGGTGTAACCAAGAATAATTGTTACTTTTGCCCTTAAATCAATCGAACATTATGCCCTATCACGAACACTTTCCTCGCAGAGGCCGCATCGAAGTGGTGTGCGGAAGTATGTTTTCTGGAAAAACAGAAGAACTCATTCGTCGCATCAAGAGAGCAAGAATTGCACAGCAGCAGGTGAAAATTTTCAAGCCCTCTGTCGATACGCGTTACAGTGAGGTCGAAGTCGTTTCTCACGATGCCCAATCTCTCTCGTCCATCCCCGTGAGTGCAGCTCAGGACATTTTGTCATTGGCGCAAAATGCTGATGTAGTGGGCATCGACGAAGCCCAATTTTTCGATGCGCCACTCGTTGACGTCTGCAACACTCTCGCCAGTCAAGGCAAGCGCGTCATCATTGCCGGTTTAGATATGGACTTCCGCGGAAAACCCTTCGGTCCGATGCCCCATCTTTGTGCCGTTGCCGAAGACGTCACCAAAGTCCACGCCGTCTGTGTGCGCTGTGGAGAGTTGGCGCAATATAGTCATCGTTTGGTGGAGGGCGACAACCAAGTGATGTTGGGAGAAATGCAAACCTACGAACCGCTCTGCCGACAATGCTACGACAACTGCTGCCAAGCAGATTGAACCCCAATCGGTTATTAGCTCCTGAACAGATTTTATTTGATTGTTGAGCAGATGGTTTTTCGTTAGTTTGAAGGCGTAGCGGGCTACGTCGAGAACGAACGAGAAACAAGATGCCAACAAGAAAATGAAAGATGACAGGAAGTTATTTCTCTATAACGTTTTGCGCAATAACGGTATAATGACCGATTGGGGTTGGAGCACAGTCCAAACAACAGCGCATTTCTTACAGCACATCATCCTCAAACTCACTCGCGCAAACATCTCTTCTACATATTATATAATGGCGTCATATATGAAACACTATATCCTTCTCTTGCTCCTCCTCATAGGGTGGGGCACTGCCCAAGCCCAACAGCAGCAAGTTGAGCAACGCGCTGACCGACAATTGGTATTTTCCGATTTTAAGGAAGCCAAAGTGCTACAAACCTTTGGACGCTTTGTCAAAGCTCGTGCCAATATCCTCTACAAAAATGCAGCTTTGTGCTACATCGATGAGAAAGACGGAAAAGTCTATCAAGCCAGCAATGCCAGCATCGTTGGAGTTGAGTTCGACAGTATCCGCTATCAAAAAGTAGACAAACTCGCTATGGGGCGCATCATAGCTGAACGAGGTAACAATCGTTTGCTCTGCGTCACCACCATCGATATGGATAAATACAAAGAAATCACTAGCGGCAACACCGACCTTCCCTTCGTTTCTTTAGAAATGGGAGGACTCACACGCGATGTGTTCATGGATATGAGTGGAGCAGAACAACAAGCCAATAAAGGTTATCCGTTGAAACACACCTATTATTTCAGCCTGAAGGGAAACATCGTTGCTGCTCGCGAAAGATGGGTGAAGAAAGAAGTGAAAGAAGACATGAAACTCGCCTTCAAAAACCTCATGGAAGACCGTTGGTGGAGTTGGAACGATGCCGCCTCTTTGCAGCAACTTCTGCTTTACTTCCCCGACTAAGGGAAGTTTTCCTGCCACCACCTCACACACAAGAACTATTAGATATGTCCACTATACTCTTTCCATCCCCGATTTTCGGCCCTGTGCATAGTCGAAGATTGGGAGTTTCGCTTGGCGTCAATCTCCTACCCTCCGATGGAAAACTTTGCACCTTCGATTGCATCTATTGCGAATGCGGTTTCAATGGTGACACCAAACCCAAACTGCGCATCCCCACTCGCGAAAAGGTTGCCGAAGTCCTTGAGCAGAAATTGCAAGCGATGGAGCAAGAAGGCCGCGGCCCCGACGTCATCACCTTTGCTGGAAACGGAGAACCCACTATGCACCCCGACTTCCCCGGCATCATCGACGACACCATCGCCTTGCGCAATCACTATTTTCCCAACGCCAAAATTAGCGTGTTGAGTAATGCCACCTATTGTCACCAACCCGCTGTGCACGAAGCACTGCGAAGAGTAGACAACAACATTTTGAAACTCGATACTCTTTCCAACGAATACATTACCCTCGTCGATCGCCCTGTGTTGAAATACGATGCCGAAGAAATGGTGGAACGACTTTGTGCTTTTGAAGGGAAAGTGCAGGTGCAAACCCTATTCATGAGTGGCGAATATCAAGGACAGTCAGTAGACAACACAGCCGATGTTTATGTGCAGCCTTGGCTCAAGGCCTTAGCGCGCATACGTCCCGAAGCTGTCTACATCTACACCATCGACCGCGAAACACCCGCCAAAGGACTCCGCAAAGCCAGTCCCGAAGTGCTCGACGCCATCGGTGAGCAAGTCAAAGCTCTCGGACTCGAGTGCTCCGTTTCTTATTAGTCTCCTCCGCAAAATCTTACCTCTGTCTCGATGCAACTCCCTCTTCAAGTCCACCCATTTTTTGAAACTCGCGCTGCGCTCTGGTGCAGCGAAGGCTTGTTTTGTGCCTTGAGTGGGGGAGCCGATTCCATCGCTTTGGCTTTGGTGATGCACGAATTGCAATTGCCCTTCACCGCCTTGCACTGCAATTTCCATTTGCGCGGTGACGAAAGCGATGCCGACGAGCACTTTGTGCGCGAATTTTGTGCAGCACACGATATACCCCTCAAAGTTAAGCATTTCGATGTCGACGCGCAGTGCCAAAAAACAGGCGAAAGTATCGAAATGGCCGCACGCACTTTGCGTTATGATTGGTTTTCCGTACAAGGCGGTTATGTCTGTGTAGCACATCATGCCAACGACCAAGCCGAAACCCTCTTGTTGCAACTCATTCGCGGCGCCGGTCTGCGCGGTTTAGCCGCCATGGCTGTGGAGCGCGACCGCATCTGGCGACCCTTCTTGGATATTCCGCGTAGTGAATTACTAGCATATCTTCGCCTGCGGCATCAAGCCTTTGTGGAAGATTCCACCAACACCGACACCCACTATCGCAGAAATTGGGTGCGCCACAAACTCCTGCCGATGTTGTGCGATGTCAATCCCTCCATATCGAGAACCTTGACTGACACTGCAACTCGAATGCGCCAAGCCTTGTCTGTTTATGAACTAGGATTGCAACGCATCGGTCAGCAAGTGGAGAACACTCCCAGTACGCTGCATCCCTTGTGGGGACAATATGTCCGAAAATTTTCACTCCATGCGTTGCAACAATTGGGAGAAGCCGGTCAATTATGGTGGAGAGAATGCTGTTTGCAATTTGGTTTTTCCACCGATGAGGCGCAACAAGCCCTGCAATCCCAAGAAGGCTTTCTGATAACTTCTCCCACTCACCACATTTGCCGTCACGGAGCATTTTTAACACTGGCGCAGAAAAACTTCGAACTCCCCCAACTGTCGGTGCAGGCGGAAGCCATCAGTCCTGAGTTTTCTCCCAGTCGCGACGCTTTTTGTGCCACTGTCGATGCTGCCTGCGTTGAAGGAGAATTGACGTGTCGCATCGTTGAAGTAGGCGACCGATTCACTCCCTTCGGCATGCACCACGGCAGTAAACTCGTGAGCGACTATCTCACCGATCGCCATCGTTCGCGCATCGAAAAACAGCGCGCGCTCGTGGTTTGCGATGCACAAGGCATCATTTGGCTCGTGGGAGAGACCATAGCGCAAAGAGTTGCCACTACAAATCAAAGCCATACCGTGCTTCGACTCACATTTTCCAAGGACTAAGCCTCGAGGTTTAACCTTTTATATAGGCCTGTTGGAGCACTAGACTCCAAAAGCCGAAATTTTCTTTGTGATGAAGCATAATTCTTTGTTTTTCCTTCGTCTATTCTAGTGCTTTTTGCTAACTTTGCATCACAACTTAATAGTACTCATCACAATGAAACCCACACTATTCCTCCTCGCTGCCGGTATGGGCAGCCGCTACGGTGGTCTGAAGCAACTCGACAAACTCGGTCCACAAGAGCAAACCATCATGGACTATTCCATCTATGATGCCATCAATGCTGGATTTGGCAAACTCGTTTTTGTCATTCGCAAAGATTTTGAAGAAGATTTCCGCAACATCGTTCTCACCAAGTATCAAGATAAAATCCCTTGCGAACTCGTTTTCCAAGCCCTTGACAAACTTCCTGAAGGTTTCACTTGCCCTGAAGGACGTGAAAAGCCTTGGGGCACGAACCACGCTGTCATGATGGGTGCAGATGTCATCAAAGAACCCTTTGCGGTGCTCAACTGCGATGATTTCTACGATCGCGATGCTTTCCAGGTTATGGGCAAATTCCTCTCTTCGCTTCCCGAAGGCAGCACAGGCAAGTATGCTATGGTGGGTTTCCGTGTAGGCAACACACTTTCTGAAAGTGGCACCGTGAGCCGCGGTGTTTGCGAGGTAGACGAAAAGAACCTCCTCACTTCTGTGGTGGAGCGCACCAAGATTGAGCGTCACGATGGTGTGGTGCAATATCTCGATGAGAAAGGCGAATGGGTGTCTATTGCCGATACTACTCCCGTTTCCATGAACTTCTGGGGCTTTACTCCCGACTATTTTGCACACTCTCAAGAATACTTCAAGCAATTCCTTGCTGATCCCAAGAACATTGAAAATTTGAAGAGCGAATTCTTCATTCCTTTGATGGTCGATCACCTCATCCGCAAGGGAGAAGCCACTTGCGAAGTGCTCGACACCACGTCTAAGTGGTTTGGTGTCACCTATCCCGAAGATCGTCCCGAGGTAGTAGAGAAGTTTGCTAAGCTCGGTGCTGATGGTGTTTATCCCGAAAAGATGTTCTAAAGCATTCCTCTCGTGGTTCAACATCTGAAGCAACCACACGAAAAGAGTATAGTAGAGACTACATTGAAACATAGTGTTTTGATGTAGTCTCTTTTTCGTGTTTTCTCTCTTGTTTATTTCTTTCTTGTTGCTTTCTCTTCCTTTGATTTTCCGGCTTGTGTTTCTTCGCCTATTTCCTTTCTCCGCATTCCGCTGTTGGTTGTTCTTTGTTTCCATAGTTTCCATAGTTTTCGAGGTTCGAGGTATTCTTCAAATTCCACAACTACCGTTGTTGCATCTTCTGATGAAGTTGTCTTGAACGAGGAGCAAATCTTCAATGCCTCCTATAAGTATATGGGTAGACATGGGCGCAATGAGGGAAAAAATCGCGGAAAAGTGCAAATAAATTTAGAAACACCCTTTGTTTGTTATGTAGAGATGATAATCTACGGGGTTTTCGTTGCAATTATTCTTCGAGAAATGTTATTGATCGAGAGAGGAGCATTGAGTGTTCATTCCTCATTCTTCAACAACCAATCTCCATTGTTTATTTCCAATCTCCGTTATCGCCTGCCAAGCTCTTACGCGTGCGCGCGCGTCCTACAGGGATTTTGCATTTTTTGCTGTCACAAGTGTCACACAGACCTTTTTCAAACTAGTGTTTTTCACCTTCAAGTGAGCCGTTGTTTTAGTGAAAACCACACGTCGTTTTGGTGAAAACCACACGTCGTTTTAATGAAAACTACACGTTGTTTTGGTGAAAACAACACGTCGTTTTAGTGAAGATGAGCCGTCGTTTGTTGTTGGGTTCAGCTCATTTTGCCACTTCTTGGGCGAAAATGTGTAACGAATGTTATAATATGGGGCTAACTAATTTACGTACAGAGGGTTATGTGACAACGTGTGACACTTGTGACAGCAAAAAATGCAAAATCCCTGTAGGGTGCGCACGCGCGCACGCGTGGGAAGGGGTGATATAGTTTTCTTAACAGCAAAAAAACATTGAGTATGGTTAGTTGTCAGAGTACAGATTTTGATAGGGAAGTAGGTAGGCATAGCCAAAGAAAAAGTCCAGCGTGTTTCACAAGGGGAAAATTGCTGCCTGATTTTCAATGTCTAGCTTTAGTTTGCATCTCTATGCCTTGCATTTTATCCCTTTATGAAACACCAAAAGGAGGTGCTACAAAACTTAGTTTTGTAACACCCCCAGCTGTTGAATAGGGGTTCGAATTCGCGCACCAATGTGTGCGGTTCGTTTCCTTATTTGGTTGCTGCAGGAGCAGCGGGTGCAGCAGGTGCCGCAGGAGCAGCTGGAGCCGCAGGAGTTTTAGCGGCAGGAGTAGCAGGTGCTGGAGCTGGCATTTGGGGTTGTGCAGGAGCTGCTTCCTTGATGTTGGTCACATCGAAGCTTGAGTCTTCGTGCATGAAGAAGCTGGTGGCAACACTAAAAACTACGAGGAATGCAGCAAGCGTCCAAGTGGCTTTTTCCACAAAGTCGGTAGTCTTGCGTACACCGAGCACTGAGTTTGCACCTGAAACGTTAGAGGCGAGACCACCACCTTTAGATTCCTGAATGAGGACCACAATGGTAAGGAGGATGGCGGTGATGACGGCCAAAATAACAAAAAGCGTGTACATGATGGGTTTATGATTTGTATTTATTGTTGATTGCTAATTTGCGCAAAAAGCGTATTTGATCTGCAAAGTAAGCACTTTTTCTTGGATTATTCAAATGAATTTGGGTCAGAATTGCAATTGCGCGCTCATATCGTCCTTGTTGGATGCAGATTTTAGCCAATGATTCGGAATAACAGCCTTCTGCCACGATATCTTCTGCCAATGCAGTGTCAGAGTAGTTGATACTATCGGCACTACTTGGTGGAGACTCTGACAAATTGATGCGTTCTTCGGGAGGAACGGACATAAATTGGTCGATGAGCGACTGCGTGCGGTCGTTGGGATTTTCCAACTTTGGGGGAGCTTCTGCACCATATTGTGATGCCACGGCAACGGCAATGGCTTCTTGTTGGAAGAGATAGCTCATATAGTCGGAAGTGGGGTCAGCGGTCGGTATTCTGTTGGCACCCTCTTCTTCTCCTTTGGTGCGATTGAGGAATCCGTCGATGAGCGTTGCCATTCTGTCGTTGGCCGGTGGAGCTGATTTGCGAACTGCTTTCTGGGGCAAGTCATATTCGTGAGCCTTGGCCAGTTGGAACAGTGGTTGGCGGTCGGGCAGAAGGATTGCGGCTTTGCGCAATTCCTCTTCATAACGCTCGTGCTTGATTTTGTGCGCATTTTGCACCACGAGCAAACGCGCTGCATGGTAATAGGGATATTCCTCCACCATCTTACTGAGATGCTGAAAGGTCGAATCGTCGAGAACTTCGGGATGTTCGAGAAGATAGGCTATATCCATTATTACGTGAAATAGTGCGTAGGGTAGTGATGCGTGCTGAGCACAACAGTGTGTAGTGTGAAGGAGTTTGTGGGGGAACGATTACCAGTCGGCAACGGTGGCATTGAAAATCTGATCGCAGATGTCGCGTATCAATTCCGTGACCAGTCGTTCTTGCACTTGCGAGAGTTGCAGGTTGGCATCATAGGGTGCTGTGGCAGAGAATTGTCTTTCCCAGCGTTGGTTGGTTTTGCGGTTTTCAAAACGAATATTCACCGTGATGCGGAGTTGCACCTGCGAAGAATAACCATCGGCCGCAATCGATTTGTTGAATTGGTCGTAACCTGTGATTTCGCCAGAAAGGTGCAAGTCGCCGTTGCGTTTCACCATCCGTAAGCGCGTTTGATTGACATATTGGTCTTGCAAGCGGTTGTTGAACATGGCCTGCATCGGTGCCCAACCATATGGGGCGCGGTTGGCAATGTTGTCGATTTGCAAGGTCTTGATCAAATCGTAGTTGAGATTTGTTCCCGTGAATTTGTAGGACACGCTACATCCCACCAAAATGAAGGTGAGGAGCGTGGGGAGACAAAGTATCAACCAGTTTTGCAGTCGGGAATGAGCATCCCTTAGTGAGGACAATGTAAATCGCATGGTGAATTGTGGGATTATAAATCTTCTAGTCCGTATTCCTTTATCTTGCGGTACAACGTACGTTCGGAAATACCAATTTGATCGGCTGCTTGTTTGCGGTGGCCATTATATTTATGCAACGCTTGGACAATCAAATCACGTTCCACATCGTTCTTGGTGCGCAAGGGTGCATTGTTGGAAGGGTGGACGGGAATGTCGTCAACAATCTCTTCGGCATTGTCAATGATTTCGTGAGCAATGTCGGGAGAGTCGACATGATAGGCCAACAGGTTTGGGGCGTTGTTAGGCGCATTGTTGATTGGCGACCATTGTCCTTTTTTTAACTGTGCCACTTCAGACTTGAGTTGTTCGATGTCGTGGCGCAGTGTCAAAATCATCTGCAAAATGGTATTCGTGTCCGTTTCGAGTCGCACGTTAGGCTCAGTGGGTTCAATTGCCTTGTGTCCACCGCTCACCGTGATTTGCGTATGTTCCGTTTGGAAATTGATGTATTGTGCCAGAATCGCAGGAGTGATTTCTCGAGTGTCTTCTGTGACGGACATCGTTTCTGCCACATTCTTGAGTTGTCGGATATTGCCAGGCCAACTATAAGAGAGGAGGGCAGCGCGCGCGGCTTCGTTGAGACGAATGGGGGGCATCTGATAGCGTTCGCTCATCTCCAGCGCAAATTTGCGAAACAGGATGTCTATATCGTTGCCGCGATCGCGCAAGGGAGGGATGGAGATGGGCACTGCGGCCAATCTGTAGTAGAGGTCTTGGCGGAATTGTCGTTCTGCAATGGCTTGTTGCATATTGACATTGGTAGCCGCCACAATGCGAACATTGGTTTTCTTCACCTCGCTTGACCCCACGGGGATGTATTCGCCAGTTTCCAGCACGCGCAAAAGGCGCACTTGAGTTTGCAGCGGAAGTTCGCCCACTTCGTCTAAAAAGAGTGTCCCTCCATCGGCTGCCGAGAAATAGCCTTCGCGACTGTCTACACTGCCGGTGAAAGCTCCTTTGACGTGACCGAAGAGTTCGGAGTCGATGGTTCCTTCTGGAATGGCACCGCAGTTGAGGGCGAGGTATCTTTTTCGCTTGCGTGGGCTCGCATCGTGGATGATGCGCGGAATGATTTCCTTACCCACACCGTTTTCACCCTGAATGAGGACAGACAAATCCACGCTTGCCACTTTGAGGGCTGTCTCTATGGCACGATTGAGCGCATCGCTGTTACCAACGATGCCGTAGCGTTGTTTGACGGATTGTAGTTCTTTCTCGTTCATATTTTGACTCAGAGCGGAGTTGCTCATAGGGGGTGAAGGGGCTGTGCCTACTGTCGATGCGTGCAGCATATAGGGAGTAGGCAGAGTGCCCCAAAGAAATAGTGACTGCAAATTTACGAATTTATTTCTATCTGTATCTCTATTTCTCTTGTTTTTCGTACATTTGCGAAATGTAGCGCGTCGCTTTCTTGATTTTCATAATGGCTGTCGTGGCTCATTCATCTCATTGCTTTGTCGTCTTTCAGAAGATAGATTCCTAATTATATTATATGCTTATGAAAACGTTTGTGTCTGTTTTGTTTTTCTTTGTGATGGTGGGAGGAGTGTTACAAAGTTGTATTGGAGAAAAAGAACGGGTGGAGAGTTCCGCTTCAATTGGTGTGGGCGATAGTGTGCCTAAGTTTGATATTCGGTTGTCTGATGGAAGTCTGTTTCAATCACATGCTGATAGACACTCCGTGAAAGTAGTGGTTTTCTTCGATACGGAATGTTCCGATTGTCAGCGATTTTTACCCGAGTTTCAGAAACTTGTGACGAGAGTTCGTTCGCAAGAGAATCGTGTTGATGGTGTGGCAGTGCGTTGTTGTGCCATTGCTCGCGAACAAACAACGGCGGAAGTGGCGAACTACTGGAAGGCGAATGGTTTTGATATACCTTATTATGCACCGGGCAATAGAACGTTGTACCATCGATTTGCGCAGAAAACGATTCCGCGTATCTATGTAGTCGATCCGAAAGGGATTGTAGCTGCCGTTTTCACCGATAGCCCAGTGCCTACCTATGATAAACTGTTACTGGCAATTCGCAAGGCAGCTGGTCATATATGAGAATAAGGTCATAAAAATGCTTGTCATCTCCGATTTGTCTTGGCCGAAAATTAAAAATACTTTTGTTGGAATGCCGTTTTTGAGGAAGGGGTGGGTTGTTGCTCGATGCAGAATTGAGAAGAAAATAGTAGAAAATGCTTGAAAATTAGCCGATTTGCTTGTCTGTTTCAGAAAAAGTTCGTATCTTTGTACCGCAAAAAGTAAGAGCTGTGTGCTCTTCTACGGCTATAAGCCGTGATAATCAGTAGGTTATACGACTTAAAACTTGAATAATAACCATTCGCCCCGCTGAGGTAGTGACTGAGGCGGGCTACGAAATCAAAAATCAATAAAATTCCAAATGCCAGGATTATTAGGTAAGAAAATCGGAATGACTTCCGTTTTCGGTGCCGACGGCAAAAATGTGCCGTGCACTGTAATTGAATGCGGTCCTTGCGTAGTAACTCAGATTAAGACTGTTGAAAAAGACGGTTATTCTGCTGTGCAAGTTGGCTTTCAGGATGTAAAGGAAAAGAATGTTTCTGCTCCTCTCCTCGGTCACTTCAAGAAGGCTGGTGTTACTCCCAAACGTCACTTGGCTGAGTTTGTTTACGAACAAGAGCTCAATCTCGGTGAAGCTGTGACTGTAGAACTCTTTGGTGAAAATGACTTCGTTGATGTTGTCGGAACTTCCAAAGGTAAAGGCTTCCAAGGTGTTGTGAAACGTCACGGATTCGGTGGTGTAGGTCAGTCTACTCATGGTCAAGATGACCGCCTCCGTAAGCCCGGTTCTATTGGTGCTTGCTCTTACCCTGCAAAGGTGTTCAAGGGTCTGCGCATGGGTGGTCAAATGGGCGGTAAGCGCGTGACTACTCAAAACTTGAAGGTTATTAAGGTAATCCCTGAACACAACCTCCTCTTGGTGAAGGGTAGTGTTCCTGGTTGCAATGGTTCAATCGTAATCGTAGAAAAGTAAGACATGGAAGTTAGTGTATTGAATATTAAGGGTCAGGACACTGGTAAGAAGGTGACTCTTAACGACAGTGTCTTCGGTGTTGAGCCTAATGACCACGCAATCTATCTTGATGTGAAGCAATATCTTGCTGCACAACGTCAAGGAACTGCAAAAACAAAAGAACGTAGCGAACTCTCTGGTTCTACTCGCAAGCTCGGCCGTCAAAAAGGTGGTGGTGGTGCACGTCGTGGTGACATCAACTCTCCATTGCTCGTAGGTGGTGCTCGCGTGTTTGGTCCTAAACCTCGTGACTATCGTTTTAAACTCAACAAGAAGGTGAAGCAATTGGCTCGCCGCTCTGCTTTGAGTTACAAGGTGCAAGAAAATGCGCTCGTAGTAGTGGAAGACTTTACTTTCGAAGCTCCCAAAACTAAGAACTTCATTGCTTTGCTCAACGATCTTAATCTCGCAGGTAAGAAGGTGCTCGTGGTAGCAGCTGGTAGCGACAAGAACCTCTATCTCTCTGCCCGCAATCTTCCAAAGGCAAAAGTTGCTGTTGCTTCTGATATCAATACTTATGGTGTGCTTGATGCCTCTGTTTTGGTACTCACCGAGAGCGCAGTAGCAAAGGTTGAAGAAGTACTCGCTAAGTAATCATCTCATTAAACAACGAAGTAATGGCATTCATTATTAAACCCATCGTTACGGAAAAACTGAACGAGCTTTCAGAAAAGCAAAATAAGTTCGGTTTCGTAGTGAAGCCAACTGCCAACAAGCTCCAAATCAAAGCTGAGGTAGAAGCACGCTACGGTGTGACGGTTACTGACGTAAACACAATGGTTTACGCTGGTAAGAGCAAGTCTCGCTATACTCGCGCTGGTCTCCTTCGTGGTCGCACCAACGCTTTCAAGAAGGCTATTGTCACTGTGAAGGAAGGCGAAGCCATCGATTTCTATAGCAATATCTAATCAAAACAATGGCAGTACGTAAATTTAAG
>CAJPLH010000011.1 GCA_905371275.1 Prevotellaceae bacterium | reverse complement strand
TGCTTTCTAGTTCACAAATAAAACCTATCTATAAGATATTACTCAGTCCAAACACAGCTTTTACTCCTGCATCAGCAGCTGCAATAGTCGGGGTGAGTGAATTTACCACTCCTATTGATAAGATATTAAGGTATTATGCAGAACAAAAGGTTTTACGAAAACTGAGAAAAGGCATTTATGTCAAACCTGATTATAACCCACTTGAGGTGGCAGTTATGCTTTACCAATTGAGCTATATTTCTTTGCAATACGTTCTTCAACGAAGTGGGGTAATTTTTCAGTATGAGGAATCTATAACCTGTGTGAGTTATCTTTCAAGAGAAGTAGAAATAGAAGGTAATCGCTATATCTATAATCGCATCAAAGAAAATCTGTTTGTTCACTTTGAAGGAATAGAGCAGCACATAGGATATTGCATTGCTACTCCAGAGCGTGCATTCTTGGATTTGTACTATCTGTTTCCACGCTTCTATTTCGATAATCCTCACGCTCTAGACAAAGATAAAGTGAAAGAAATTCTACCTATCTACAACAATCGAAGTCTTGAACGAAGAGTATGCAAACTTCTAGGTATCACCGATTATAAACGACCTGCTGATGAATAACGATAAGCACAAGCTGTACATGCTACGCATCTTAAAAGACGTGTTCAATGACCCTGAGCTGTCACAAATTCTTGCATTTAAGGGAGGGACTTCTTTGATGTTCTTCTATCAGCTACCACGCTTTTCTGTTGATTTGGACTTTAATATCCTAGATATCACTCAGAAAGATATGGCATATCAAAAGATGCGTGAGATTGCTCTCAAATATGGAAGAATCGCAGATGAACAGTTGAAACACAATGATCCGCTAGTTATTCTTGACTATGAAAAAGGTGAGCGAAATCTTAAACTAGAATTTTCTACTAGATTCTTTGATAATCACTACGAACTAAAGAACTTGGCTGGAACAAACATAACTGTTATGGTTGAACCTGATATGTTTGCTCATAAACTCTGTGCATTGTTGGACAGAGGGGGTATGGCAGGTCGTGACGTGTTTGATATACATTTCTTTCTTTCGAAACAAACACCCATCCATGCTGGTATAGTGGAACAACGAATGCAAAAGCCATTTGCAAACCATATCGACGATTGCATTACAGCATTGCAAACTGTTTCAACAAAAGAACTAATGCAGAATGTAGGGGAGTTTATAGAAGGGGAACTTAAGCAAGAAATGAAAAGTGGCAAACTCATAGACCGAACTATTGAGATGCTGGAAGAACGCAAAATAGTTCCATTCATTACAGAGTATCCACGGAACAGAATGCCTATTGAAGATGTCGCAATTACTCACTCTCCAGAAGAAAAGAATATCTTGCTAGCGCAAATTGCAGGGAAATCTTTTATGAAAAAAGAAATTTCCACAAAGGAATTTTCCATCTTTCAGGCTCTTCCCAAAGATGAGGACCGCAAGAACTTCTTAATACATCTTGCACGAGAGAATTACTTTGACGAATGGCAAAAACAATCTGTTAGGAATACGCATTCGTTGAAACGATAAAAACAGAGCTACTCACTTATTTGTGGGTAGCTCTGCTATTAGTTTTAATACGATGTTGATTCTTTATACTGAGAGGTAGGATTAAACTTAACTCAACTTTAACGGGCATTTTTTCGGAATTTTCCGGGACTTTTTGAGAGAAGTCAATTTTCTAGTCCACTTATAATCAACTATCGTAGCAATCAAGAATCAACAGGCATTCTCCTTTTTCTGCAAGGTAATTAGCAAAGCTGTTGCTGAGGGTGGTTATACCCACACCGCATTTTTGTTGGCAAAGGATATCTAGATTGACCAAGGATATCACTGCGGTTATCGTCACTATCAGTCTATTATAATTTAATTTCAGGCATATCGAAGTTTCCTAGTTCAAAAGTTGTATCAAGATTATTTTCTCTATCACTAGAAGGAGAAGAGTGCCATTCTACTTCCTTCACAAGAATACTATTATAGTATCCCTTAATCGCAATCTTAACAGTAGCCATCTCATTTAGGGGGAGCAGAGAGGAAACTATTAAAGTGCAACCATGAGAATTTGACGGTGTTTCAATAACAAATGGTGCATAAAAGAGAGAAGGATTATCAAGATAGGTAGCCGAAATCATAAATGAATCGGCAGGAGTTATATCTACATCTTTACGTCGGAGCAATGAATCAGCTAATGCAGTAAATTCTGACGAACTAGACTTGCGATTGAACTTCCCCATATAAAAAATAGTTGGAACATATTCTTCTAAATCGCCTGTGATAGCAATCTCTAGTTTGTATACTCCAGCTTCTCCTCGTTCTGCAGCGTCCTTCGCTATAGAAATACTATCTCTCATTCTATGAAGAGAAGACCTTTTTTTATCTGGAATATTCCTAGCAAATACAGCAGAAAATCCTCCTACTAAAAGGACAAAAAGAACAGCAAATATCTTTCCCATAATATAGAATTTCAAATGGTACGGCTTTTAATGCAATTAAGATAGATGAATTTAGGAATTAACAATCTAGCAACAAAGTAAAACTATTTACTTTGGACTCCTTTATAGGCTTTATATAGGTCACCTGACACATTACCAACCATAAAGATAATAGGCTAATCTTTTGCTTCATCTACCTTAGAACTCGCTGGAATAGAATTGCCTGCGTCACCACAAGATACAAGTGTAGTGAGTGATGCGAATAGACCAAATCCCACCGCAAAGAGGACGGAGGAGAATCTTTACATAGGAAATGTTTTTACTAGTGGAAAAGGAATGGTAACAAGCGTCTTTTGTGACAGCCAATTTTCATAGGCGCAGAGCTGTTTGTAGTTGCCACAAAATTAGATATTTGTCATGAGACAAACAAGGACATAACCAAATATTTTCTTCGAACATTCTATGTTCGATATTTTGTTTCTTCTTACTCTTCCGCTTATCTTCCTTTTACCTTCTCCGTTCTTTCTTCTTCACAATCCTACTGAGGTACTTATTAAACATCTCAAGAGAAATTGAGTTCAGATGCAAAGGCGAACTTGTACCCCACCACCCATATTCTATGAATTGCAATGTTGATATGACTACTTAATAGAATAGAGTAGCTGCAGAATTGCGAAATGCTATCTTTTGATGGCAAAATCCAGGATGTTAATTGCTATATTTACTGAATATCTCCCCATTTGGTTAAAATGCAGCAGGAAAAATGCAGAAAAACGCATCTGAACTTGTTGTTTTGCTATCTTTACTGTAAATTTGTGGCAGATTATGAGTGCAGACCATAGAAAACAATGCAACATAGTCAACTATTTTACAGGAAGTGGAAACCGTACTCATTTATGAGAACTCTCGATTCTTCCCTTTTGTCGAATATATCAAACCACAACTCCTATATGAAAAGCGTCTTCAAACTTGCTTTGCTCGCTGCAGTGGGACTTCCTGCTGTATCGCAAGCTCAGCTCGTGGTCGATCGTAGCAAATATCCTGACTACGATCCCACAGTTCGCCCCGACCGTTCGCTCCGCCGCTATGGACTTGCTCATAGAATCAAAGGCGGAGAAGCACCTGCGGTGAATCAACGTCCTGCCTATGTGAACAATGCTGCAAACATGTATTTCCCACCCATCTTTAGCCAAGAAGGTGGTTCTTGCGGTTCTGCATCACGCATTGGTTATATGTTCACCTATGAACTCAATGCTTATCGTGGCACTGATGCTTCTAAGATTGAAAATCAATATCCCACTCACTTCGTTTGGTTGCTCACCAATGGTAACTCTGGTAAGGACCAATTTGTGCAATACGTGGGTGTACCTTCTGCCAAAACCTATGGAGGACGTATGAACTCTGCTCTATTTGGTTATAGAGAAGAAACCGACAAGGACTTCGGTTGGATGACTGGTTACGACAAATGGTTTGAAGCCATGCACAATCGTATGTATCAGCCTGCTCACATTCCTAATAACTTGGGAACAGAGGAAGGTCGTGAGCAAATGAAAAACTGGTTGTGGAACCACAATGGCGACACCGACTTCAAGGCTGGTGGCATTGCTGGTATTGGCGTTGCAGCTTCTGTGATACAAAATAGCATCCCCAACACACCTGCCAACCAAGCCGCTGGTGTAGTGGGTATGAACTATGTGAAATACTGGGGAGATGTGGTCAATCACGCACTCACGCTCGTGGGTTATGACGATCGCATCGAGTTCGACCTCGATGGCAACGGAAAAGCAGGTGAGAAAGACAAAGATGAAGTAGGTGCTTGGATTATTGCCAACTCATGGGGACTATGGTCAAATAATGGTCTCATTTATTGCCCCTACGCTTATGCTTTCCCAGCGCATGCTAAAGCAGACTCTAAGGGAGTGCGCCGTCAAAGCGGTGGTTTTTGGGAACCCGAAATCTACCACGTGCGCAAAGACTATCGTCCTTTCCGCACCATCAAGGTGAAGATGGACTATTCTCGTCGCTCTGAGCTTCTCCTGCAAGTTGGTGTTTCTGCCAACCTCAATGCCACTCGTCCCGATGCCATTATCGATCTCCACCACTTCCGTTGGGCTGGTGACGGTCGCGGAGGTGACACCGGCACAGGAAAGGATGACCAAAAGGAATTGCCCGAAATACCCATGTTGGGACGTTGGGCAGACGGTAAGTTGCACACCGAACCTATGGAGTTTGGTTACGACCTCACCGATTTGAGCGCAGGTTTCGACCGTTCACGTCCTTTGAAGTACTTCTTCATCATCAACAGCAAAACAAAATCTGGCATTGCTAGCAGAGCCAAAGGATCGGGCCATCTCTATAATGCGAGCATCCTCGACTACGAATTTGACCAAGGCGGTATCGAAACACCTTTCAAATTGGAAAGTAAGGCTGAAGATGGAAGTGTAGACATCAAGAAAGGCACCATTGCCACTTATAGCACCATTGTCTATGGCGAACAATTCTTTGCTCCCACCAATGCAGCCATCAGCAATGGCAAATTCACTTGGTCTGCACCTCAATCCAGTGGTCACAAGATTAAAGAATACAAAGTCTTTGTAAACGGCACCCTTCGTGGCACCACACAAGAACTTTCTTATCCTGTCACCGATGCAGGTAGCTATGGCGTGACTGCAGTTTACGAAGGCGGCCATGAAACTTCTATGATTTCTGCCATCTCTTCTGTGGCTCGCCAAGAAAAGAATGTAGCAGTAGATTTCAAGAAGACAGGTTTCACAATTCCTGATATCTTCAAGGATACTTATCCCGAGTGTACTATCGAATTTTGGATGAAACCACACTCTCTCGTCAACTGGAATCAACAAGCTGGCCGATGGGGCACCTTTATGTGTCACGCCAATGCCGATGGCACCTTCAGTGCAGGTTGGAATGTAGAAGGCAGTGATCGTGTCAATGCTTCTGGCGCGCTCCACGTAGACAAATGGTCACACATTGCTATGGTGGTCAAAAACAATTCCTTCCGCGTCTATGTAGATAAAAAGAATAGCGTATATAATGCAGGAGGTAGCAACTATAAAGGTTTAGGTGGCTTTGGAAATCTGAATTTTTGGTCAGGTGACAATGGTCAAGATGCAGTTTATGATGAAATTCGCATTTGGAACAAAGTACGCACCGACGGAGAAATACGAGACGCTCAGCTCTATGATTTCAGCGGAGAACTCCTCCCCGCAGGTCTGATTGCTTACTACAAAGGCGACATCATCACCATCGATGGCAAACCCTATCTGCGCGACTGTGTGGGTGGACACCATGCACCGCTAACGGGGGCTAACTACAAACAAGTAGAATCTGACCAAAAACTCACTACTCCTGCTGGTAGCCTTTTCACAAGCTTAAATTCAGGCATCAAGGGAGGCAGAACGGTACAAGCTGGACAACCGATTACCTTTACTGCCATCTATCCCGACCACACAAAGGCTCTAGTATGGAATGCTCCTGATGCCAATGTCAGCAACTACTCTGGTAATGAACTAACTGCCGTATTCGCTAAGCCTGGAAATTATGTTGTGACGCTTCTCGTCAAAGGTGATAACGACAAACACAAATTGGTGGAACACAAAGTCACTGTCACTGAAGGAACACCTTGCAATGCAGAATTCGTAGCTTCCCTCAAGGAAGTGGCAGCTGGTCAGCGTGTTAGCTTCAATCCCGTGCAACCTGTCGCTGGTTATCAATATGCTTGGACAATGCCAGGAGGTGTCGTGGCTAACTCTAATGCCATCTGTGCTGCAACGGCTTACGATCAACCCGGACAACACGAAGTCACCCTCACCGTCACCTCTCCCACTGGTGAGAAGAAGACAACCAAACAAATCGTGAAGGTGGTGAATGTGGCTCCCGAAGCAGCCTTCAACATCCAAGACGCATTTGTGCAGAAGGGACAGAATGGAGTGATGACCAATGAGTCTAAATATCATCCCACTAATCTCGAATGGGTGTTCAATAGCGGAAAGAATGTTCTTTCAAAGCATGTGGCAGTCAAAGAACAAAAAGACAATACCCTTAATTTCAAGGTGCTACAACCTGGTGTCTATGATGTGACCCTCAAGGCACGCAACGAAATGGGTATGAACGAAGTTTCACTCAAACGCGGTCTGACTGTTGTTAATGCCGACTCAAAGAGCGGTTTAGCTTTCAATCACGCTGGTGCCAACGTTGTGTTGAGTCAGCAACCCATCACCAAAGATACGAAGAACTTCACCATCGACTGGTGGATGAATCCTTCTAAACTCTCCGACTTCTGCTGCGGTATTGGTGACATCGATGGCACTTTCCAAATCAAAACCGACTATCGTGGAAGTTTGCAAATCCACAAGAAGGGAAACAAAGTCTCTACGGGAGAAGACGTGGTAAAAGCCGGAGAATGGCACCACTATGCAGTCTCTGTGAGCAACGGTGGCAATATCAAAGTCTATGTTGATGGTGAATTAGTGCCAAGCACTGGCAACATCTCAGCAGGTTCGATGCCTAATCTCGCTCGCTTCACTCTGGGTAATGAATCTGCCGACATGAGCGGACAAATCGACGAATTCCGCATCTGGGATAAAGTCCTTACTCCTGCAGCTATTCAGAAATATGCCAACGTGCCTCTTGAAGGTGACTTACTCACCAAAGCCAAAGAAGAAGAAAAGTTGAAAGTCTACTACGATTTCAACCAAAACTCTGGTGACGTTATTGACCGTACGGGCAATGGTTACACTGGTGTTCGTCACAACTTCGGCCCTGAAGGTGATGCTTGGGGACTTTCTCGTGGAGTCTTCAGTTTGAACTTCGAAAACACCACTGAGGATGTTTCCAATGTACTCAAAAACAATCATGCGTACTTTGCACATACCAGTACTCAAGTCAACAACACTAAGAGTGGCCGCTGGTATCAACTCAAAGACTGGTTGGTAGAAAACACCGTCAAGGAAGGCAACATCACAGCTGGGGCACACTACGACGGCAACAAGAGCGGTGAATTCACTGTGACTTCTGGATGGGATAACTTCCCCAACCTCAAAGATCACAAGGTTTACCAAGTGGTTCATCTCGAAGCTGGTGCTTATACCCTCACCACCACCTTTGGTCAGCATGGCGAGAGCGCAAACTGTTTCCTCGTTGCAGCATTAGGCGACAAGTTGCCCGACTCCAACAAGCTCGCAGAGGCTTTGGCAAGCACACCACTTCAACCTGGTCACAATGGTTTCGAAAACAACCTTCAATTTGTGCTTACCCAAGACACTGATGTGGCACTAGGTATTGTAGCCAATATGGCTGGTACTAAGATTTTCTGCATCAAGAATTTCAAACTTGTTCGCAGTAGTCTTTCCACCATCACTGGCATCGGTAGCGTCAAGGCTAATGTGCAAGGCCATAATGCAGAACGTACTTACGACCTTTCTGGTCGCCGTGTAGAAAATACCGAAAGTGGTCAAATCTACATCCAAAACGGTCAACGCATTGTTGTTGAATAACAACTAAAATCCTGTCTTTCTGCCGAAGAAAGCAGTCATCAATAAGGGCACATCCTGCAAGGGGTGTGCTCCTTTTTTTGTCCCCACCTCTTCTTCTGACAAGAAAATTCGGCTACCGTAACCAATGTTACGCTTTGCCTATGTGCTACTTCGTATCTTTGCACCGACAACTAAACTAAACTACTTGGGTGCGCCCTGCATTGCGTGTCAGTGTTGGGGATTGCACCAGATGAGGCGTCAAACGCTGTTTTGACTTTCCTCTATTTCCATTAACCAACACGAGAGCGATTCGCTCTCCTTGTTCTTTGTTTGAGCTGTGTCTGATTGTTCAGATGCAGCTTTTTTGCTTTCACTCACACCACTCTCTCCCTATCCCTCCCTGTCTTTCACTACACTTCCACTACACCTTTTTCAGTGTTTTCTCTGTATCTGCCGTGACACATATGGCAACGTATGCCTAACCATCCCCTATAAGTATATGGGGTAGATATCGCTCCAAAGAGTGAAAAGTCAAGGAAAAAATGACAAACTATTTTTCAGAACCCTTGTTTTGCGTAGTGTAGATGACCAAAGTCTGCGGTATCGTGTTTCTTGTTTCACGCACGCGTGTACGCGCGCGCCTTCCAACAGCGATGTTGATTTTTTGCTGTCACAAGTGTCACACAAAGGAGAAATTTTGATGGAAAAACAGATCATTTTGGGAAGGACGGAAGAGAAATAAAAATGACTTTTGACTCGCGTTCTCGATGTGTTTTCTACCTTTGAGCCCTTTATTTATTAAAATCCATCAAAAATACACCATAGAAACCTGATTTATAGCGCAATGCATATATCCCTGTGACACTTGTGACAGCAAAAAGACAAAAACTCCTGTAATGTGCGTGCGCGCGTACGCGCGAGAGAGGGAGAATATAGATATTTTCACAATCCAAATTTGGGGCTGTTGATCTCCGCTTCACTGTTCTATCTATTTCCACTTTTGAATGTTGATTGAAAACAACACGTTGTTTTGTGAAAAGTGAGCCGTCGTTTTATGAAAAACAACACGTCATTTTGTAGAAAACAAGCCGTCGTTTTGTGAAAGTATTATGCACTTTCGAACAGACAAAATCGATTATTTAGTGGTTTTGCGCTGAGAACAATTGAAATTCTTATGATTCCCCCCGTGACCACTAGCTAGAAAAAGCCCCATTCACCCTCGTCTTCGGGGCAAAAATAGCTTTAATCTTTGGCTAAGCACCTTATCAACACGTTGATTTGTACCGATGTTTCAACACGAACAGAAGTCGGGGTAACTCATGTTACGTTTTTCTGCCAATGCACTTTGTATCTTTGCAGCGACATAAACTAACATAGACATAACTTATGGACCCTAAAATGTTTTGCTTTCAGTGCCAAGAAACGGCACACAACACAGGTTGCTTGATCAAGGGGGTTTGTGGTAAAGAAGCCTCAACCGCTCGCTTGCAAGACCTCCTACTCTTTGTAGTTCGCGGTATTAGTGTGGCAGAAACACTGCTTCGCCAACGTGGTGAGGCTATTCCTGCCGAGGTGTATCACTTCAACACAGATGCTTTGTTCTGCACCATCACCAATGCTAACTTTGACGATGACAGTATTGCTGCACGTGTGGAGCGCGGTCTCTCTTTGCGTGATGCACTTGTGGCTCGTTTGCAACAACTCGAGGTGGAATTGCCCAACACTGACGCGCTCACTTGGAGCGATGTGCGCGATAACTTCGATGCAAAGGCTGCAGAAGTGGGTGTTTTGGCTGAGACTGATGCAGACAAACGCTCTCTCACCGAATTGATTATCTATGGTCTTAAGGGTATGGCGGCTTATGTGGAGCACGCCGAACGCCTTGGCTATGAAGATCTCGCCATCAATCACTTCACTTGCGACGCTTTGGCTGCGCTCACCGTGGGAAATCTTGATGTAGCTGCACTCATCGACCTCACCTTGCGCACGGGTGAATATGGCGTGAAGGCTATGGATGTGCTCGACCGTGCTAACACAGGCACTTACGGACATCCCGAAGTGACAGAGGTGTCCATCGATGTGCAAAATCGTCCAGGCATCTTGATCAGTGGTCATGACCTCAAAGATTTGGAGCAATTGCTCGAACAGTCGGAAGGACAGGGCGTAGACATCTACACGCATGGCGAGATGCTTCCTGCGCACTACTATCCTGCTTTCAAGAAATATAAGCACTTTGTGGGCAACTACGGAAATGCGTGGTGGCAACAACGTGCAGAGTTCACGGCTTTCAATGGTCCGATTCTCTTCACCACCAACTGCATCGTACCTCCGCTTCCCAATGCCACCTACAAGGACAAGGTGTTCACCACTAATGCAACGGCTTTCCCAGGATGGAAACACATTGTGGCTGATGCTGACGGCCGTAAGGATTTCTCTGAAATCATAGCTTTAGCAAAGACTTGTCCTGCTCCGCAACGCCTCGAAACAGGTAAAATCGTTGGCGGATTTGGTCACAACCAAGTGTTTGCGCTTGCCGACAAGGTGGTGGAAGCTGTGAAAAGCGGCGCCATCAAGAAGTTTGTGGTGATGAGCGGTTGCGATGGACGTCAAGCTGGTCGCGACTATTATGGTGATTTTGCGAAAGCACTCCCACAAGACACGGTGATTTTGACTTCTGGTTGTGCAAAATATCGCTACAACAAGTTGGCGTTGGGCGACATCAACGGCATTCCACGTGTGCTCGATGCTGGTCAGTGCAATGATAGTTATTCACTCGCACTCATTGCGTTGAAGTTGAAGGATGTCTTCGGACTTGAAAGCGTAAACGATTTACCCATTGCCTACAACATTGCCTGGTATGAACAAAAGGCGATTATTGTATTGCTCGCGTTGTTGTATCTTGGTGTGAAGAACATCCACGTGGGTCCCACGCTTCCTGCTTTCCTTTCTCCTAATGTGGCGAAAGTGTTGGTAGAGAACTTCGGCATTGCTGGCATCACTGATGTTGAAAACGATATGAAGATCTTTGGCATCGAACCCAGTAGTCAAGCCTGCTGATAGCTTGTCAGCTTTGTGTTTAGGCACAACAAACGAAGCCGCGTCATCACCGAAATGGTTATGACGCGGCTTTTACTTTGTCTTTGCACAACTGTTTGAGAAGGGGAATATCTGCCCCCTAAAAAGGTTGTGAGTATAGGGAAATCAACTTAGGCTTGTCCGGTGAGGATTTTGCGGATTTCGTGCAAGCGATTGAGGGCTTCCATAGGCGTGAGGTTGTTGATGTCGAGATGGAGTATCTCATCGCGCACGGCCGTGAGTACAGGGTCGTCGAGTTGGAAAAACGACAATTGGGTGTTGGGCGGTGCCACGTGCAGTCCATCTGTCGGTGTTTCAGCAGGGGCAGAGACATTCTCGCGGTCGTTGGCGCGATTGGCTTCGAGTTGCTGAAGAATAGTTTCGGCTCTGCGCACGATGTTGTTAGGCATACCAGCTAAGCGCGCCACGTGGATACCGAAAGAGTGTTCGCTACCACCGCGCGCAAGTTTGCGGAGGAAGACGATGCGATGGTCTACTTCGCGCACCGACACGTTGTAGTTTTTGATGCGTGCAAAGCGATTTTCCATTTCGTTCAGTTCGTGGTAGTGCGTGGCGAAGAGGGTGCGCGCATGAGCGGTGGGGTTTTCGTGGATGTGCTCCACGATGCTCCAAGCGATGGAGATGCCATCGTAGGTGGACGTACCGCGACCGAGTTCGTCAAAAAGAACGAGCGAACGGTTGGTGAGATTGTTCATAATGTTGGCGGCTTCGCTCATTTCCACCATAAATGTACTTTCTCCCACAGAGATGTTGTCGGAAGCTCCTACACGAGTAAAGATTTTGTCTACCAAACCCACGCGTGCACTGTCGGCAGGAACGAATGATCCCATCTGCGCAAGGAGGGTAATCAGAGCTGTTTGGCGCAAAAGGGCACTTTTACCGGCCATATTGGGACCGGTGACGATGACAATTTGCTGACTATCGGTGTCGAGTTGGATGTCGTTGGCAATGTATTCTTCTCCCACCGGCATCAAAGTCTCAATGACAGGGTGTCGGCCGGCTTTGATATCGAGGGCTGTGGTGTCGTCCACAATGGGTCGCACATATTTTTGCGCTTTTGCCAGTTGCGCGAGAGAGTGGTAGCAGTCTAAGTCGGCAAGGGCTTGTGCGTTGCGTTGCAAGGCAACGATGCAGGCCGCAGCGGCTTCTACCAACTGACCGTAAATACGAGTTTCGAGAATGAGAATCTTGTCTTCTGCACCGAGGATTTTTTCCTCATATTCTTTGAGTTCTTGCGTGATGTAGCGTTCGGCATTGACCAGCGTCTGTTTGCGAATCCACTCTTCGGGAACAAACTCTTTGTAGGTATTGCGCACCTCCATGTAGTAACCAAAGACGTTGTTGAATCCTATCTTCAAACTTTGGATGCCGGTGCGTGCGATTTCGCGCTCTTGGATTTGGAGGAGATAGTCTTTGCCCGAGGTTTGGATGTTGCGCAGTTCATCGAGTTGTGCGTCCACTCCTTCGTTGATGACTCCGCCTTTGTTGAGCAAGAGCGGAGGGTCGAGTCGGAGTTCGCGTTCGATGCGCTGACGCAGTTCGGTGCAAGGCGCAAGTTTTTCACCGATGGCGCGAATGCTTTCTTGGGGCGAAGTGGAACAGATGTTTTTGAGGACAATCACCGTTTCGAGAGCAGCGCGTAGTTGTTGCATTTCGCGCGGATTGATGCGTCCTGTCGCTACTTTAGAAACGATGCGTTCGAGGTCGCCCACTTTACTGAGCTCCATTTCGCAAAGTTCGCGGAATTCGGGGTGGCGGAAGAATTGTTCCACACTATCTAGGCGCGTGTTGATATCTTTGACCGAGCGCAACGGAAAGAGCACCCATCGGCGCAGTTGGCGCGCTCCCATAGGGGTGAGTGTGCGGTCGAGCACTTGCAGGAGAGAACGTCCATCGCCGTGATTGGTGCTCACCAATTCGAGGTTGCGGATGGTGAATTTGTCTAGGCGGACGAAGCGTTCTTCTTCGATGCGCGTGATGCGCGTGATGTGGTTGGTGTGGTGGTGCTGCGTTTGGTCGAGATAGGTCAAAATAGCTCCGGCAGCTGTGATGGCTGCGTGGAGATGGTCGATGCCGAATCCTTTGAGGTTTTTGACATCAAAGTGTTTCAACACTTTGGTGCGCGCAGAAACATCGGCAAAAGCCCAGTCATCGAGTTCAAAAACAAAGTATTTTCCAGCGAAGAGATTGTCGAATTTCCCCTTCAATCCACGCTCCACAAGAATTTCTTTGGGTGAAAATCCCGCGAGAAGTTTGTCGATATATTCCACATCTCCTTCGGCTACAAGATATTCTCCGGTGGAAATATCCAACAAAGACAGTCCCACATCGGTTGAGCCGAAGTGTATGGCAGCTAGGAAGTTGTTTTCTTTGCTCGCTAGCACGTTGTCTCCCAAAGCCACACCAGGTGTGACCAACTCCGTAATGCCGCGCTTTACGAGCTTCTTGGTGAGTTTCGGGTCTTCCAGTTGGTCACAAATGGCAACGCGGTGTCCAGCACGGATGAGGCGTGGAAGATAGTTGTCGAGCGCGTGGTGGGGAAAACCAGCCATGGCAATAGAACCCGACGAACCTTTTTGGTTTCGTTTTGTGAGGGTGATGCCGAGGATTTGCGAAGCCACCACCGCATCATCACTATACGTTTCGTAGAAGTCGCCACAACGGAAAAGGAGAATCGCATCGGGATTCGTCGCCTTCATGTCGTGAAATTGCTTCATCATAGGGGTGAGTGCTTCTTGCGCCATAATATATCGTTGTTTACAAAGATTTTGTGCCTTGTTTGGGTTGGTCAGATGGAGCAAAGTTACAAAAAATCAGTGATTTGAGCAAATGTATGATGAGAGGGAAGAGTGTTGCGTGCTGGCTGTGGGTATTGTCAGAATTTCAATTCCAGATAAAGGAATATGCTAATGTTTTACCCAATCTCGTAGACAATGATATGGGGAACCTCAGACGCTATGGATATCAGACGACAGATAGAGCAAACGTCGAGTATTTACCGATTCACTTCACCTCATCCCGAATTCGCATCAGAACATATTGACCACACGGTGGAGAGATTGGATGAAAGCATCCACCTCCTCACGCGTGTTGTAAAGTCCAAAGGAGATGCGCGCCATACTTTCCACCCCACAACGCGCCATCAGCGGTTGAGCGCAATGATGCCCCGTTCGAATAGCGACACCTAAACGATCGAGAAGAGTGCCTAAATCCATCGGATGAATCGCACCCACATTGAAAGAAACTACAGACGTTTTCGCAGCAGCCGTGCCGAAAAACGTCATACCCTCGACTTCCTCCATACGCTGCATAGCATATCGCGTCAAATCCTCCTCGTGCGCTGCAATTTTGTCCAAACCTATCGATTGAATATAGTCCAGTGCAGTAGCCAAAGCGTGCGTACCCACGTAGTCAGGAGTACCCGCTTCAAATTTATAGGGAAGACGTTCGAAAGTGGTGTGTTCAAAACTCACGCGAGCTATCATTTCTCCACCACCTTGATAAGGGGGAAGCTGTTCCAAGAGAGATTCCTTGCCATAAAGCACCCCAATCCCCGTAGGACCATAGATTTTGTGGCCACTAAAAACCATAAAATCGCAGTCCAGTTGCTGCACATCAACCGCAAAGTGTGGAACACTCTGAGCGCCATCAAGCAACACTTTCGCCCCATACTCGTGCGCAATGCGAATGATCTCGTGCGCTGGGTTGATAGTTCCCAACACATTGCTCACATGGCAGATGCTCACCAATTTCGTTTTATCGGTGAAGAGAGCACGATAAGCCTCGATGTCCAATTCTCCAGCATCGTTCATAGGCACCACCTTAATGACGATACCTTTGCGGTCGCGCAGCAGTTGCCAAGGCACAATGTTGGAATGGTGTTCCATAACAGAGAGAATCACCTCATCCCCCTCTTGCAAAAAAGCTTCTCCAAATGAAAAAGCCACGAGGTTGATGCTTTCAGTAGTGCCACGTGTGAAAATGATTTCGCTCGTGCTTCGCGCATTGATGAACTTGCGCACAGTTTCGCGCGCCGCCTCGTGCAATTCAGTCGCTTGTTGCGACAAATAGTGAATGCCACGATGCACATTAGCATTGACTTCCGCATATTCGCGCGCAATAGCATCGATGACGCACTGCGGTTTCTGCGTGGTAGCGGCATTGTCGAAATAAACAAGAGGATGCTTGTAAATCTCTCGGGAAAGTATCGGAAAATCTTGACGATAGGAGTTCATAGAAGTGGGAAATGACAAGTGGGAAATGGCAAGTGGGAAATGAAAAACCAGAACAAAGCCTTAGTCAGGTTATCAACAACCGATTTGGGATAAAAAACTTCCGCACCGCAGCGGCTCTACCCGATAGCGGTGCGGAATACTTTGTTGACGATAGGAGGATGAAATTACACAGCAAATCTATGCTAAATCCACAACAAGCGTTGAGATTTGCGCGTCAATCTCCTCTTTCGCGTTATGAGTGGCAATCTTGACAATGGTGCAATTCACCGCGGAAACGGAGTTCCACCAGATGCGACAAACGCTCACGGAGCGCCTCAATAGGAATGCGTTGAAGCACATCGTTCACAAACGCGTGTTGCAACAACAATTTAGCTTCAGCTAGAGGAATACCGCGCTGACGCAAATAGAGCAAAGCCGTCTCATCGAGTTTACCAATCGTAGCCCCGTGGTTACAGCGCACATCGTCAGCATAAATTTCAAGCATCGGAAGCGCGTGAGCATGAGCCGTAGGAGAAAGGCAAATGTTAGCACTGTTTTGTTGAGAAAGCGTCTTTTGCGCATCAGGACGCACCATCACTTTACCAGCAAAAATAGCAGTACTCTCCCCATCTAGCACATATTTGTACATCATATCTGACGTACAATTTTCTGCCACGTGGTCCACAAGCAGCGTGTTGTCCACGTGTTGCTTGCCATCAGTGATAGCCATACCGCCTGTTTGACAATCCGCACCCTCTCCCAGCAATCGAGCGTTGGTCATTGTGCGAGAGAAACCAGTGTGGAGTGCTAAATTATTGAGTGAGAATCGGCTCTCTTTTTGTTGTTCTACGTAGATGTTGGTGAATCGGCTATGACCTTCGCGTGTTTCTTCAAGGTTGTAAATCGCCACCGCTGCACGTTCATCGAGGTAAACCTCAGTGACCTGAGTGGAAAGGCTATCTTTCAATCCCTTCGCGTGTTCGCAAATCAGAATCTCTCCGAAACTATCGGCTTCTGCCACTACGAGGAGGCGGCGATTAGCCATAATAGGTTGCTTGGACTGGGTGTGAAACACAATTTGGAGTGCCTTATCAAGCTTAGCCCCTGCAGCAAGATGCACCAAAATGCCATCTTGCACCAGCAAGGTGTTAAGCAACGTCACCGTGTCATATTCCGTGCGCTCCACGTTTTTGTGTGCGTTGGCAGGTTCTTGTTGCGCAGCTTTGTGATAATATTTTTCGAGAAGTTCCGGACATTGTGCAGCCGCTTGAGCAAAACTCAATACCGTCACCCCTTCGGGCAAAGTTTCTTCGTCAGAAAGCGGCACCACCACATCGTTCACCACATACATAGCATAAGTGGGAAGATCCGACACACTGCATTTGCAGAGTTGATGAACTTGTGCGCCTCCGAGAAGACGTTTGAGGTTGATGCCAAAGTCGGGTGCAAAAGCCGCATCAGCATTCGTATATTTGTAACGCTCCACCTTAGTGTTGGGGAGCTGACGACCTTGCAAGAGTTGCGCCACTTCTTCACGACGTGCATTGAGCGCAGCACAACTATGTTGATCGATGAGCGCACGCGCATCGCGATAAAGGTCGAGATATTGTTGTAGACTGGACATAAGTTGAGAAGAATTAGTTGAGGTGTGAAGCAAAATACATATAGTAATTAGGCATCAGCACAAAACGTTGAGGGATTCAACAACGAATGCGTCGTTGAAAAGCGAGGGGGCACAATCTGATTGACCTCCCCTTCCGTCAGCGTCATTTATTGTGCCAATTCTTCTTTAATCCAGTCAAAGCCACGTTTTTCAATTTCGTAGCCGAGTGACGCATCACCCTCTTTCACCACTTGACCATTCACCAGCACGTGCACAAAGTCAGGCTTCAAGTAATCAAGCATACGTTGATAGTGGGTAATCACCAGCGCAGACGTTTCTGCAGTGCGCAGTTGGTTGAAACCTTCTGCCACAATGCGGAGAGCATCCACGTCAAGACCAGAGTCTGTTTCGTCCAAGATGGAGAACTTTGGTTCGAGCACTGCCATTTGGAAAATCTCGTTGCGCTTGCGTTCACCGCCAGAGAAACCTTCATTGACACCACGGCTCATGAAGTGAGCATCAAGGCCAACGAGTTTGCGCTTTTCGCGAAGCAATTTGAGGAAGTCAGAAGCCGAAAGCGGTTCTTGACCAAAGTATTCGCGCTTAGCATTGATAGCCGCACGCATAAAGTTGGTCATCGACACACCAGGGATTTCAATCGGTGCTTGGAATGACATGAAGATACCTTCGTGGCTGCGATCCTCGGGTTCGAGTTCGAGGAGGTTCTTACCATTGAAAATGATTTCTCCTTCCGTCACTTCAAACTTGGGATTTCCCACCAGCACATTGGAAAGTGTAGACTTACCAGAACCGTTAGGCCCCATAAGCACGTGAACTTCGCCATCGCGGATGGTGAGATTGATGCCGCGAAGAATTTCTCGGCCTTCTACTTCTGCGTGAAGATTGCGTATTTCGAGCATAATGTTGTAAAGCTGTTTAGTTTTTTCAGAAAGAAAACGGCTGTTGATGTTCCACCAACCTCTGTTTTCTTCCTTGTCACTCCCAAGGGGTAGCCCCTCGCAGAGCAACAGATGATATAGTTGTGTTGTGTTTAGTTACTTATACATATATTCCACCCAACAGCGGCTGCGCACTAATATGCGTGCCAAAAACTGCGGAGCTGCAAGTCGAAAGTCAGCATCGAACCTGCAGGAATGGATTGCGTTGTGGTGTTGCCATATCCGCCTTTCGCTGGAATGAACACGCGCCAGCGGTCGCCAAGGTGCATTTGTTGCAAGGCTGTGGAAAATCCCACGACATTGGTTGACACAGCCAATTTTGATGCGGTGTTGAACATCGTGTTGAACACATCATTTTCCGAGGAAGATGGTCCTGTATGGTCAAAGATTTTTCCCTTCGGATATTCCGCCGTAGGCATCAAGCGTCCGATGTAGTCCACGCGCACCGTGTCGGTAAAGAGAGGACGCGCTGACTTGAGTGTCGATTCTAGCGGTTTCGTTTCCTTCGAAAGAGTGCTTAGCACGCGCACCACCACACTGTCTTTTGCCGTGGGATTGCCCCCCTTGCCCAGCGTGTAGTTGCCATAGACGCGCCAAGGAGTGTGCTCCTCCCATTTTTCGCCATATTGCGCGCGAGCTTTGGCTATTTCTGTGCGTGCCACACGGAGCGTGTCAGCGAAAGCCGCCGCATTGCGCACCGCCCAATTGTCATAAACAGGGTTGGAATTGTCTTCACTCGTGCAAGCAGCAGCCCACAAGCCACAGCTCACCAAGAGAAGCATACAACAAGCGCGTAGAGTTTGGGTGAAAAATCCCACTAAACTCCGTTTCGAGAGATGAGAAGCCAACATATAGATGGAAGTAAATCTTTGACAAATAGAGTCGCACCCACCCTGTCGGCATCGGCAGGGTGGGAACGACGATAGATTACTTAAGTTTTTTGAGCAAAGAAGTGATAGACACTTTGTCTTCGATCAAAGCACGGAGGTCTTCAATCTTCACACGTTCTTGCTTCATAGTGTCGCGTTCACGAATCGTCACGCAACCATCATTGAGGGTTTCGTGGTCAACGGTAATGCAGAAAGGCGTACCGATGGCATCGTGACGGCGATAACGTTTGCCGATAGAGTCTTTCTCTTCGTATGCACACTTGAAGTGGAAACGCAAATCGTTCATAATCTCGTGTGCCTTTTCGGGAAGACCATCCTTCTTCACCAAGGGGAAGATGGCCAATTTCACGGGAGAAAGTGCAGCAGGCAAACGAAGCACCACGCGGCTGTCGCCACCCTCCAATTGTTCTTCCTCGTAGGCGTGGCTCAACACGCTCAAGAACATACGGTCTACACCGATAGAAGTTTCGATGACATAAGGAGTGTAGCTTTCGCCCAATTCAGGATCGAAGTATTCAATCTTCTTACCGCTAAATTTAGCGTGCTGCGAGAGGTCGAAGTTGGTGCGAGAGTGAATACCTTCCACTTCTTTGAATCCGAAAGGCATCTTAAACTCAACGTCACTAGCTGCGTTAGCATAGTGCGCGAGTTTTTCGTGGTCGTGGAAACGATAGTTTTCTGCGCCAAAGCCGAGTGCTTGGTGCCAAGCCATACGTGTTTCCTTCCACTTGCTGAACCACTCCAATTCTGTGCCAGGCTTCACGAAGAACTGCATCTCCATTTGTTCAAATTCGCGCATACGGAAAATGAACTGACGCGCAACGATTTCGTTGCGGAAAGCCTTACCGATTTGTGCAATACCGAAAGGAATCTTCATACGACCCGTCTTTTGCACATTGAGATAGTTCACGAAGATACCTTGTGCAGTTTCCGGACGGAGGTAGATGGTTGAAGCCCCTTCTGAAGTAGAGCCCATTTCCGTCTTAAACATCAAGTTGAATTGGCGCACTTCCGTCCAGTTGCGAGTACCGCTGATGGGACAAGCAATCTCTTCGTCCAAGATGATTTGACGCAATTCTTCGAGGTTTGCATCGTTGAGTGCCACTGCAAAGCGTTCGTGCAAAGCATCGCGCTTAGCAGCGATTTCTAGCACACGACCGTTGGTAGTGCGGAATTCCTCTTCGTTGAAAGCTTCTTTGAAACGCTTGCGACCCTTTGCCACTTCCTTTTCGATTTTCTCGTCATATTTGGCAATTTGGTCTTCGATGAGCACGTCAGCGCGGTAGCGTTTCTTAGAATCCTTATTGTCAATCAAAGGGTCATTAAACGCGTCTACGTGTCCAGAAGCCTTCCAGATGGTGGGGTGCATAAAGATGGCTGAATCGATGCCCACGATGTTCTCGTTGAGCAAAGTCATAGCCTGCCACCAGTATTGTTTGATATTATTTTTGAGTTCAACGCCGAGTTGACCGTAGTCATAGACTGCGCCCAATCCGTCATAGATTTCACTTGAAGGAAATACGAATCCATATTCCTTGCAGTGAGAAACTATCTTCTTAAAAACGTCTTCTTGTGCCATTGGTTGTGATTATCATTTGACTATTTGGTGCAAAGATAATCATTTTCTTTGAAATGCCCCATTTTCTGCACGTTTTTCAGTGCCTTATCGTTTCTAAACGTTCCACGGAGAGAAGATGCTGCGTGCCCTATGAAATCTTGAGTCCCAATTCTCCACAAAACAAGTCTTTCTTTCTCTTCAAATGACGTGTTGTTTTAATGAAAACGACGTGTTGTTTTACTGAAAACGACGTGTTGTTTTGGTGAAAACGACGTATAGTTTTCAATGAAAGGTAGGAAGCGCGAAAAGATCTGTCCGCGAAACAGAAATCGAGAACAGCGTATTCGAATTGTGAAAACATCTATAACACCCTTCTTTCACGCGCACGCGTATACGCGCATCACAGGAGTTTTTGCTTTTTTGCTGTCACAAGTGTCACAGGACTATTTGCAATACGCTATAAATCAGATTTCTACGGTGTCTTTTCGACAGATTTTAACAAACGCGGGATTCAAAGGCGGAAAACACACCGATAACGTGAGTCAAAAGTCATTTTTATCTCTCTTCCGCCCCCCAAAAAATTGTTTGATTTTTCCCTCCAAATTTCCCCTTGTGTGATACTTGTGACAGCAAAAAATCAACATCGCTGTTGGAAGGCGCGCGTACGCGCGTACGTGAGACAGAAAAACACGAAGAAGCGCCATTTTGTCAACTTCACCACACAAAACAAAGGCTCAGAAAAATATTTTGTCACTTTTTCCTTGATTTTTCCCTCTTTGGGGGCATATCGACCCATATACCAATAGGGAGGGAAACAAAAAGCAAAGGGAGAAAAAAGTTCATCCGACATTTGGAGTGATGGCGTGGAAAAAGCGAAAACTGCCGAACATTTTGCATATTTGAATTACCACCAACAAATGTACAGTTATGAACAGCAGTTTTCTATATCAAGCCTAGGGATTGTATCAACACAATTGCTTGCGTGAGGATTGCCCCATCACTCCAAATGTCGGACGAACCTAATCTAAAACCTTTAATAAAATAAAGGAGGATTCGTATCCAAATGATTTGAACACGAACCCTCTCGTTTGTCGAAGTGCGTATCGTCCTAGAAACGATAAGTTCCTGAGAGCGTTACGATGCGCCCATTACCTCTTACATATTCAGCATCACGAGCAATAAGCTGAGACTGAACAGTGTAATAGTTATTGTTGAATAGGTTCTCAACACCTATGCCGTAAGTCATCTTACCTAGGTTAAATCCTGCGTTGAGGTTTACGAGTGTTACAGGCTCTACTTTTCCTTCGCCTTCGTCGTAAGTGCGTACCCCATTCTTGCCAGCTTTCATCTCAAAGCGGTCTCTACTACCTGTGTTGATGAGGTGCATACGTAAGAATGTATTCTTGGTTGGACGATAGGTTAGAGAGGCTGTGAGCTTAGCAGGAGGGATAGATAGCCCACTCATATAGTGGTTCCAAGAACCATTCTCTTGTTTTTGTCCCTCAAACCAAGTAAAGGCTGTTCCTAATTGGAGCTTTTTACTGAGCGTAGCATTAGCACTGAGTTCAAACCCGTATACCTTCTGAGGCGAGCGGTCTACAACCCAAAATCCATTGCGAGAAATAAGGTCGCTTCCGAGAGCAGCATAAGTGTAGAAGGCAGCTCCTTGCAGTTCGAGTTCTGTATTTTCGCCTATGAAGTTCTTAAAGTTTGAATAGAAACCCGCTTCGTAGTTGTGTGTGCGCACAGGTTCAGTCTCAATGTTGTTGAGTGCATCAGAAGTCTTGGCATCACGTACGGCACCACGTCCCAAATCGTAGATGGCGAAGCCTTCTGAATAAGCAATGAAGGGTTGGAATGCCTTGTATCTATTGTAAGATAAGCCTACATTGAAGCTCAGATTGTTGTACAGAAGGTCTTTACCAGTAACACGTATGGGAGCATCGGTAGACTTGTTCACAAGAACGTTATAAGTAGGAACCTTTACAGTAATGTGGTCATATCTCAATCCGCCCTTGAAGTTTAAGTCATTGGCGAACGAAATTTTAGATTGAAGGAATACGGCAGGGTTATAAGCCGTCATCTCAGGAACCCAATAGCGACCGTCTACAAGAGGTTGGCTTGTGCGGTCAATAGTGAAGTCTACTCCATAAAGGAATTGAGATGCAATATTTTCGCTGAGAGGTATGCGAGAGAGGAACTGAGAGCGAAAACCCACTTGGTCAGAAACGATTGTAGCCTGTCCGCTCTTTCCTTCCCAACGAGAATTTTTCTGAGGGTTAACAGTGCGATAGTCATAGACCACCTTGAGACTACGAGCTTGAAGAGAGGCTTCAAAGTTCGTGTACTTGAAAATATCTCTACTTGTTAGCTTAAGGTATGTATTATGATTGTAGGCAACACCTTCAGGAATAGCTTCTTTAGGTTGCTCGCCACGTACACCGATGCGAGGACTTTCAAGGTACTTACCTCCCGAAGCGATGAGCAAGCTATTCTGTT